>CAZBLC010000004.1:0-55267 GCA_964492835.1 uncultured Candidatus Saccharibacteria bacterium | reverse complement strand
ATTCTGATATTATTATCCCAATGACTACAAACATAATTACTCGGTTTCCACCAAGCCCTACAGGCTTCCTACATCTAGGACGTGCAAGAACAGCACTCTTTAACTATCTCTTTGCGAAGAAGAATGGTGGTAAATTGATATTTAGATTTGAGGATACTGACAGAGCTCGATCTAAGGTTGAATTTGAGGAAATAATGAAGGACAGCTTAAACTGGATGGGTATCAAATGGGACAATGAAAAGATTGAAAGACAGACAGAGAGACTTGATATATACAAAAGCTATTTGAAGAAATTAGTTGATAGTGACAAGGCATATATCTCTAAGGAAACTATTGAGGAAGGCGAGAAGAAAGGGCAAGTTAATGAAGTTGTTAGATTTAGAAACCCAAATACAAAAATTACTTTTACAGATCTAATTAGAGGAGATATTACTATAGACACTACTGATCTAGAAGACTTCATCATTGCTCGTAATATTAATGAACCGCTATACCACCTAGCTGTAGTTATAGATGACTTTGAAATGGGTGTAACTCATATAATTAGAGGAGATGACGGTATATCAAATACTCCTAGACAAATACTCATACAGCAAGCTATAGGGGCTCCGAAGCCAATATATGCCCATTTACCACTAATATTAGCTCCAGACAGGTCAAAGCTATCAGGCCGTCATGGCGCTGTTAGCGTTACTGAATACAGAGACAGGGGATATCTAAATGAAGCCCTTGTTAACTATCTAGCCCTACTTGGATGGAACCCTGGAACTGAACAGGAGATATTTAGTATGGATGAACTTATACAGGCATTCGATATTTCTAAGGTAAACAAAGCTGGTGCAATATTTAGTGAAGAAAAACTTAATTGGTTCAACAAACAATACATACTTAAAATGAGTATTGAAGAATTTGTATCTAAAGCCTCAAGCTACATTTCAAAAGATATTTCTCCAAAACTTCTTCCACTAATTAAAGAGAAGATTAGTCATTTTGGTGAGATAAAGAACGTATTGGATACTGAGCTATCATTCATCAATCCACTTCAAAGCTATCCAAAAGAGAATCTAAAGTGGAAGCAGGAGGTAGATCTAGTTAATACAAAAGAATATTTAAATACAGTTATAGATATATTAGAGAAAGTGGATGACTTTTCTCTGGACTCAGTTAAATCCGCAATATGGCCCTTGGCTGAATCAAAAGGGAAGGGGAATGTGCTTTGGCCTATGCGCTATGCCCTGTCAGGAAAGGAGAAGTCTCCGGATCCGTTTACAATATCAAGTATTTTAGGCAAAGAAGAAACGTTAAAGCGTTTAAAGTTTGCATATGAATCACTTTAAAAAAATATTTTCTTTAACAATTATTTTCCTTCTATGTGCATCAATATCAAATGCGCAGTCTGTTGATGAACTTAAAAACAAGATAGCTGAGAAGAATGATGTCATTGAAGGACTAGAGAAAGAGATTGCTCAATATCAAAAGGAAATTGATTCTCTTGGTAAAGAGAAGACTTCATTAAGTAATACAATTAAATCTCTTGATATATCTAAGAAGAAGCTGGAAGCGGATATAAAGGTGACAGAGAACAGAATCGCCTCTAGAAATATTGAACTGAAGGAGCTATCACTCCAGATCGGAGACAAGAGCGAGAGAATATCTGATAGTAGAAGAGTTATATCTAAATCTCTAAGTGATATCAATCAAGTTAATTCTGCTTCAGCTATAGAGGCGATACTCGGTAAAGCATCATTCTCTGATCTATGGAAGAATGCAGATCAGTTAGCTGTATTGCAAGGTAGCATGCAAAAGAAGATTGATGATCTACAGAGTCTTAAGACCAATCTTGAGGAGAACAAAAAACTAACTGAAAAGAAGAGATTAGAGTTGGTGTCATTGACTAATGATTTGAAGAATCAGACTAAAATTATTGCAGATACTGTAAAAGAAAAAAATGATCTTTTGAAAGAAACTAAAAATTCTGAATCGAGTTACAATAGTTTGCTTGCATTACGTAAGGCTCAAAAAGAAGAATATGAGAGGGAAGTGCTAGCCTTCGAGTCTGCCCTAAAGATCGCTATTGATCCTAGTCTCCTACCAAGTACTGGTAAAGGTATACTTCAGTACCCTTTGGACAAGATACGAGTGACTCAATATTTCGGTAATACAGCTTTTTCTACAGCTAACCCTCAGGTATATAACGGTAAGGGCCACACTGGTATAGACTTTGCAGCAAGTATTGGTACACCTATTAAAGCCTCTTTGAGTGGAATAGTTATAGGTACTGGTAATACTGATGTTGGTAAGTGTAGATCATATGGTAAATGGGTAATGATAAAGCATGCAAATGGTCTATCAACTCTATACGCGCACTTGTCACTAATAAACATCGTAATGGATCAACAAGTATATACTGGTCAAGTTATCGGATACAGTGGTAATACCGGATACTCAACTGGTCCCCATCTACACTTTGGAGTTTATGCAACTGAAGGTCTAAACATTACAAAGAACGTTAACAGTGCCGCATGTTCTAAAGTAACTATCCCTTATGCTGATTTAAAAGCTTACCTTAATCCACTTTCATACCTTAATCAGTAATTTACTGTGATATAATTGTCATATGATTAAATGGATTGTTATAGGTATAATTGCTCTCATAATACTAGGTAATCTAGGTGTAGATATACGAAAGTCAGTTAATTCACCAGTTACACAGTCTAATTTGGAATATATTAAAGAAGTTACAGTATTTGTATGGAATAAATATTTGGAACAACCAGCAAAATTTATTTGGAAGGAAGTATTTATAGAATATATTTGGAAACCTGGAGTAAAATTAATTACAGGAAAGGTTAAGGGGGAAACAAGCATCATGCAATATGATGCTTTTTCTTAAGCTAACTATACAAAGAAAAACCCACGCCTCGCGTGGGAATTTATGAATGTAGTTGATTGAATCAGACATGATTACCAGCAGGACTAATTGCCTGGATCCAAAGGAATCCAGAGTGTGGAATGTCCAGTTGATTCCTGATGATCAACTCATCGACCACAATGGCAACGAGTCTACCTAAGGACTGATTCAATGACTCAATTCTGTCCGTAAACCCAATTGTCCTTATCTCGATTGTAAGATCTGGGCATCTGGATGAGGCTTCGTTTGCGTATGGGTAGAACTCGACGTCAGCCATGCTAAACGCCGGTCCACTGCCTACGCTTGCCAGATTGGCAACGACTGGTGACAAGACTGAGTCCAGATGCTTAAGCATACTATGGCCAATTTTAATCGGATTGTATCTAACAATGATCTGTGGCATACGATAATACCTATATAAGTGTTTTTACTGTAACCGAGCTGATTCTAGCATTAAATATAGAAATATCAATGAATTGGCGAAAGTGTGATAAATAATAAAAAAATTAATAATTATAATGGAGAATAATAAAAATAAATTAATTAAAAATAAATAATTATTTAAAACTCGACCAGTGATAGAGGATAGCGGACAAATGCCGCTTGTTCATTTTTAGCTTAATCGGGGGAGTGGTTTATAGTGTATCTGTATCGTAAAAGGTATATTGTGCGACGTTGTCTCTATAGGAGAATGGAGGTTAGCTACTACTTACCTTTTAAGGTCTGAGATCAAATTATTTATACCTTTTAATTACTTAATGCATTAAATTAATTATTCTTTTATATATAAATTATTATTTATCTCCTCTCTTTCTAACCATTACCAAAATTTTATTTATCGGGGAAGACCTGGGGTCATATTTAGGGTATTTCACTTCCCTTCTGTTTGGTGTAACATGTATTTGGCATAGTTCAAACTACTCGCATTTATGGAGAAAACTATTGATGAAATTGTTCCGGAAGAATCTGGGACAGTTGCTGGCACGTTGGAAGCATTCAGAATACTGATTGAAGGAACGGAGATTCCAAAGATCGGGGTCGATAAGACAGAGTGATGTTGGAACAACACAAAAGCCGGCACGTGTGCCGGCTTTTTACTTATTCATCCTCTCCATACATCTCCCTCTTTATCCTATCTAGCTTTGTAAGCAGGTCCTCATCTTCAATTTTCTCAAACCGTTTCACCAATTTTCCATTAATCTCAACATTACCAATAAACATTTCATATGGACGTATATAGTATCCAGCTGAGCCTAGAAAGGTACTTATATATAGAGGACGATATATAACAAAATGTGTTCCATCCTCTGTATGTAATCCTGTACCAATTACTTCATATGCATAGTTATTAATCTCGCCTTCTGGATTATGCTTGTAGTGATAGTAGAGACCATTTTTAATTGAAATCATCTACAAATACTAACATGGTATATTACATACAAAAAGACAGTACCTGTGCCGGCTTCAACATATTAAAAAAGAGCCCCATATTGCTATGACGGGCTCCCATTAACCTATCTCTCGATCTTAACCCTTAACAACCTTTGGCCGAGGATCGTTAGCGAAGTAGATAAGTTTTCTGACAAACTCAAATGATCCATTATCTTCAGACAAACTAACATACCATGTTCTTGTCTGGTGAAGTGGTGCCCCTTGATGCACCATCAAAAAGCCGAGCTTGTGAGGTAATGTGACATGTTCGTTGAACTGATCCCTTCGCTCACTTAAAATGACTGGAAAAACTACCTCTTCTTTGCTTTCAGTCAGACCAAGAAGGTCATTCCCGCAATGAATGTCATCACGAAGAAAACCCAAAACCTCATCAATTGTCCACAATGCGTGACGCTTATAAAGAAGATTCCATATGCGATCATCCCCTCCGTTATGCATTAGCACCTCACGGAATACTGGATAAAGACCTTCGTCCTCTGTGATGTTTTTTACAACATCACACCTGTAAACCGACCGATTTTCACTCCAAAAATAACGCTTTGCACCCAGTAAATCAGGTCTGGCGAGAGCATCAGCAAGTCTTTTGTCGACTCGGAGATACTCTCCGACATCTTCATGCCTGTGTAATGCCGACGGATCAACATTGAGACGCTCGAGTGTCGCATACTGATGTTGAGGGACAATAGAACTTGGGCTTTCCCCTATCAACGCTTTGAGACGTCGAAGAGTAATGTTTGGCTTACTGATAAGCATCTCTGCAATATCAAACGTAAGACCAATCTTTCCAAGTTTTTGCGCGATCACAGCGACAAGCTGAAGAGCTTGTCCAACCGTCATGGTTTTTGCCTCACTATTCATGAGTTTATACCCTTTACAACTTAATTAATGCTAGAGGACTTGACCAACATGGTTTCGTCATAGCAGGAGAAAGCCCATACCTATGAGCTAATTTCTGCTATGACGAATTATTTAAAAGAACCAACTCTATGAATCTTCTACACTCGTAGTCGACTCAATCGAGTGGAGGAAATATTCCTCCACAACAATCATCCTTACTTCATTGCTAGAGTCTTACTCCAACAAGGTTTAGATGCATTCCATGGTTTTGATCCAGACTTCTCATATAGGTACTTGGCATATGCCATGTTTCCTTCTACTGTATGGATATCGTAACCAAGCTTCTTAGCTGTATCTAGGTGATATCTTTCATTGATCTGCATAAGACCAATATCATCGTTATCAACTATACCTCTAATAACATTTCCCTTCTTATCGAACTGTCTAAACTCAGACTCACACTTTGCAATCTCCGCTAGAATTGGAGTATCTGCAAAATGCTCTCTTACGTACTTCTCAAAGTTTGCTCTATCACTTGAAGTGATTACAGAAGCTGTATTTCCCCCATTAGCTGTTAATGTCTGAACATTCACAGAGTCTGTGGTAGTACTAGCGTTTCCGTATAGCGAAGTCATTAGAAACACAAGGCCCGTTGTAAGTTCAATCATATAATTTAAAGGCGAGACTATATTGAAATGATTCAACGTAATCTCGCTATTACTATATATACTAGCATTTCTAAGCTATTTTGTCAATACCATAAATACCCCTAAAAACTTGCATTTTAGAGCCATATTGGTATATACTGTTTTAACTATGGCAACAAAGAAATCAGGAGGATCGTCAGCAAACGGTAGAGATTCTAACCCAAAATACCTTGGAGTTAAGGTAAATCACGGGGAATCTGTTACTATTGGCTCTATAATCGTACGTCAGCGTGGTACAGACGTTATACCAGGCAAGAACATTGGTATGGGTAAGGATCATACCCTATTCGCCCTAAAGGACGGTAAGGTATCATTCGGAACAAAGAGAAAGACTCATTTTGATAACACTATAAAGAGAAAGAAGATTGTGAGTGTGGTATAACAAAAAAAGAGAGGCCTAGGCCTCTCTTTTTTGTTCTCTCCCCTACTCTGCTTTGATTGTTAGAGTAAACTTTACACTCTTGTCTCCTGCCTTTAGTTCGATCTCATGATCTCCAACTTCCTTAATATGTTTGTCTAGTATCATGTTATCTGGACTAATCTGTACTCTTGTCTGCTTATGTATAGCTAGTATTACCTCTGGCTTGTGAATACTTGCGAATAGGTGACCCTTTTCATTTGCCTTTTCAGTCAAAGTGATTGTCTTACCTTCTACTTCCTTAATATTCTTAAGTAGTAGTTCCATATGCACTCTCTTTTCTCCTTCATCACGAGCACGCTCTAGTTCAATTCTCTTCATAACGTCTGCAGTTGCTGCTACCGCAAGTCCCTTAGGGATCAAAAGATTCTGAGCGTATCCATCACTGATATTCTTAACTTCGTATTTCTTTCCAACCTTTGCTACATCTTTTAATAATATTATTTTCATATTTGTATATTAACCTATTTATTCATAATTTCAATGGCTTTGTCCATCTGAGGATCCTTGCCACCTTCCAAATCCTTTGGAGTTATCTTTACCTCATAGTCAGGCTCTAGACCATCGTGGGATAGGTTATGACCACTTGGTGTCATCCAACGAGCGATAGTAACCTTCACTGATGTCTCTGGAGTAACATTGATCAATTCCTGTACTGAACCCTTTCCGAATGTCTTAGTTCCAACAAGCTTTGCTACACCTTGCTCCTTAAGTGCACCCGCAAGGATCTCAGAAGCAGATGCTGAACCGTTGTTAACTAGTACCACCACCTTGTAGTTACTTCCAAAGTACTTGTTCAATACATCGTACCCCTTGCTTCTCAATACCAAATTATCTCTTCTTCCTCCAAAGTCTTCAGTTACTATAACCTTACCAGCTGGTAGGAACCAACTAGCCATATCCCATGCTGCATCTAGATATCCACCTGGGTTTCCTCGTAGGTCAATTATCAATTTGTTTTTACCAGACTGTAGGAATTGTCTTAGAGCATTTCTAAATAGCTCAGGTGACTGACTAGTGAAGCTAAATAGCTTAATGATATATACATCAGATTTAATCTCTGTCTCAAGGGTTGGTATGTCTATAACATCACGAACGATTGATTTTTCAATTGGTTCACTACTTCCCTCTCTAAGGAAAGTAATTTTAACTGCAGTTCCCTTCTTTCCACGAATTAGCTTAACTGCTTGCTCAACAGCAAGATCTGAAGAAATCTTGTCGTCAATCTTTATAATCTTGTCTCCAGCCTTAACACCAGCTCTCTCCGCAGGACTATTCTTAAGCGGTGCAACCACAGTTAATACCTTCTCCTTTATAGCAATCTCCATACCAACTCCGTCAAAGTTACCAGCTATGTCACCTTGAAATAGTTTGTTTTCCTCTGGTGGGAAGAACATAGTATATGGATCACCTTGTGAATTTGTAAGCCCCTCTATAGCTCCCCAGATTCTCTTTTGAGTATCTGTTGTTGTTGCTTCAACGTACTTCTCACTTAGTATATTCCATACCTTCCAAAAAGGCTCTAGTTGTTTGTTAGTAATATCCACCCCCTCAGGAGCAATACTGATGAGTGCCTTTGCTCTTCCTCTTTCAATACCGTATGACGCACCAGCATAGAATACTATTACAACAATTAATACAGCTATGGCGATATTTGATAGTTTGGAGATATTTTCTTTGTTCATAGTAGATAATTATCTCAAACTATTTGATTTCATACAATGCGAGCGCTATACTACAACATATGTCTATATACATACACAATACGCTCTCAGGTGAAAAGGAGGAGTTTAAACCAATATCAAAGAACAAACTAAGTATGTATAGTTGTGGTCCTACAGTATACGACACCGCCCATATTGGTAATTTCCGTACATTCATAACTAATGATCTAGTTAAGAGAATATTCATCTACAATGGATATGATGTAGAGCATGTAATGAATATTACAGATATCGATGACAAGACAATTAAGAGAAGTATTGCTGAAGATACAAAACTTAATGTACTTACTAAACACTATGAGGATGCATTCCTTAGAGATATACATTCACTGAACATAGTTACACCAAACAAAGTACTTAGAGCGACTGAATATATTAACCAAATGATTAGTATGATATCTACTCTCATTGCAAAAGGTATAGCTTACAAAACTAAGGATGGAATATATTTCAGTATAGCGCTATCAAAAAACTATGGAGAACTAGCTAAGTTAAAGATAGCTAGTACAGATACAACTACCCTTCAAGAGAGAATATCTAATGATGAATATGAGAAAGAGAATCCTAGAGACTTTGCTCTATGGAAATTCCATTCAAATGAAGATGGAGAAATTAAGTATGATGCTCCATTTGGTGCTGGTAGACCTGGATGGCATATAGAGTGTTCTGCTATGTCTGTAGATGCATTAGGACCGAATATTGATATACATACAGGAGGAACTGATCTAATATTCCCTCACCATACAAATGAGATTGCACAGTCTGAAGCATGCACTGGTAAACATTTCGTTAACTACTGGGTACATACTGCATTCATGAATGTAAATGATACTAAGATGTCTAAGTCTAAAGGTAATTTCCTTAAACTAAATGACTTAGTCGAACTTGGTATTTCCCCACTAGCTTACAGATACTGGCTACTAACATCACACTACAGATCACAAGTTAACTTTACAGTTGATGCTGTTAAGGCTGCTCAAACTGCATATATACGTCTAGTTGAGACATTTATACGACTTGGTGAAGTAAAGAATGAGCATGTACATGCATCAGCTAATCCTAGAGATTACAAGAAAAAATTCGGGGAGAGTATAAATGATGATTTCAATACTCCAGAAGCTCTTGCCCTTACTTGGGATCTAATTAAAGATCATAGTGTTCTTGCTAAAGACAAGATATCTCTTCTACTAGACTTTGATGCAGTATTTGGACTTGGACTAAATGCAGTAATGCAGATGAAGAATGATGAGGTAAGCAATATACCAGCTGAAATTACCCTATTAGCCGAAGCCAGAGAAATGGCACGTAAAGAAAAGGAATGGGACAAAGCTGATGCTCTAAGAAAAGAGATAGAGAGTAGAGGATATACGGTGAAGGATACGGAGGGAGGGGTGGAAGTGAGGGAGAATCGTTAACTAATGCAAAGGTATTGAACAGAAAAGAGCCATAGACATGGCTTGACTTTTATGTTGTGATATGATATTGTGTTCTCGGTTAGAACATTGATTCTTAAGGCTTTAAGTAGGTGCGCCAAAACAATGCACCAGTACTGCTACGATTATGAAAACAACATTGCCAGAAGGTTTCCGTCTCGGATATGGTTACTGGGAAAAAGGCTCTAGCGGGCTCTTGGTCGAAGGAGGTCAGTTACTTCACAAATGTGACGATAGTGGATACGGAGCAATTGACGACTCTCGCGACGCAGAAACTGTCGCCAGAGAACTAGACTCAGAGCTGAAGCGAACCATTGAGCCACGGATCGAGGAGTTGAAGAAGAAACTCGCCGATGCAGAAAAAGAAGCGGTGCAGTTCTCCCAAGCAATTGAAGAGGTCCAAAGGCTATTTCCGAAACAGGTTTGAACGACTTGGAAACCAAATCCTGTAGATTGAAAAATATCTGCAGGACTCAATTGGATTTACGATCGGCAGATCGCGAGTCCTGAGAGTTTAGTTCTTTTGAAAATAAAACGGCTTTAAATAGGTGCGCCAAAACAATGCACCAGTAGGAATACAGATTATGTTTCGTTATCCAGTTATCAGCGTAGTGTCCGGACACAACAAGAATGCCATCATCTCCGCCTTAGGCCAAAATGCGAATGGATTTCCATGGAACAGAAGTGACGAGGAAGCGACCGTAAATTCCACATACAAATTGTATATCTGCGATTCTGCAGAGTTGGGAATGCCACGTTCGTTTGAGGAGGAAAAATTCTTCCGATTGACTGTGACGCAGGCCAACCACCAGGAAACCATTATCGATGAGGGAAAAGTTGAGGATGAAAAAATCCATACTGGTCCCACCGTCTGGCGTCGACGGATCAGGCTTCAAGGCAAGAAGGTTCAGAATCTCTTTGTTGATGTCCCTGAGCCAATACCCACCACTCAGTCCGTCGCCGCTTCTGATTTCAGGAGTGTGATCGATCAAATTGCGGCTAGCCGCAGGTAGAAGAGAGGCCACCTCAAGTGCCACTCAAAACTCGAGGAGACTTCAAACACCTCCTCGACTTCATTGAGTCAACGACGAATGTCGAAGATTCATAGAGTCAACAGTTCTTCAAATAACTTTTCAAATGAACTCTCTCGTTCTTCTCCTCCAGCATATCCTTGCCTACCTCATCGCCTTGTTCCTCATCGGACTCGGCATCAGCATGATCATCGGCAAAGGACCGATGGCACGCAAATACACCACGGTGGTAATGAAGACCACCTGGAAAGTATTCAAGAGGACACTCAAGTTCCTCTTCGGAGTCACCTCCGAACTCTTCAAGTGGGCCCACTCTAAATTGTAGTGGGTCCTTTTTTAATATCCCCACGTTATAAACCTCTTGTTCATGTTTTACATTTGCATTGGTATATCTTCACTATGCTACAATAGCTCTACAAACATTTATGAGTAATACTTCATCACCGAGCTTTAAGCCAAAGAATTTACGAATACCACCACAAAACCTAGATGCTGAAAAAGCTCTACTGGGTTCAGTTATGATACGTCCTGAAGTAATGCATGATATCTCAGATATTATTAACGAATCCGCCTTCTATTCCGATCGTCATAAGATGATATGGTCCATCATGATGGAATTACACGGCAAGAGTACACCAATTGACCTACTCTCACTCTCAGCTCGACTTAAAGACAAAGAGCAACTAGATCAAGCCGGTGGAATGGCTTACCTTACAGAACTAGTACAAGGAGTTCCCTCTTCAACTAATGCAAAGCATTATGCAGAGATTGTTCAGAAGAAGCATATAATGCGTGATCTAATAAATGCATCTGAATATGTAGGTAATCTTGGTTTTGATGAAGAGATGGATATTGAAGAGACATTAGACAAGGCAGAGAAAAAGATATTTGAAGTTACAAACTATACCGGTACTCATAAGTTCATAGCGATAAAGGATACTATGGTTGAAGCTTGGGAGAGAATCGACAAGCTACATTCAACGAAGGATGAGATGAGAGGAATACCAACTGGTTTCCATGCACTTGATAACAAGCTATCAGGATTTCAAAAGTCTGACCTTATCATATTAGCTGCTCGTCCTTCTATGGGTAAGACTTCCCTAGCGCTAGATATAGCTCGTATGGCTGCTATTAAATACAATGTTCCAGTAGGTATATTCTCTCTGGAAATGAGTTCGCAACAACTTGTAGACCGTATGCTATCAGCTGAATCACAGGTTGATTCATGGAAGATACGTACAGGACAGAATCTTAACGTAGAACACGATTTTAAAGCCATTAGAGACGCTATGGATAGGCTATCACAAGCTCCAATATACATTGATGATCAGCCTGCTAACAACATCCTGAAAATGAAAGCTGTAGCAAGAAGATTAAAGAGTGAGAAAGGACTCGGTATGATTGTAGTGGATTACTTGCAGCTTATGGTACCAACACAGAGTCGTAACTCTGATAGCGTAGTTCAACAGGTTACGGAAATCTCTAGATCACTAAAGCAGTTGGCTCGTGAACTTGAAGTTCCAGTTCTTGCCCTTTCCCAGCTATCTCGTGCAGTTGAACAGCGAGGAGGAGAACCTAGACTATCTGACCTTCGTGACTCTGGATCTATTGAGCAGGATGCTGATGTGGTTATGTTCATCCACCGTGAGGACAAGCACAACAAAGATGCATCACAAGCAAGGCCTAATATTGCAAAGATTATGATTGAGAAGCACAGAAACGGTCCTACAGGATATGCCGAGCTATACTTTGATGACAAGAAGACATCATTTATGAATATTGATAAGAGTGATTTTGGTGATTTTGAACAACAAGGCAATGGATCCGATTTCTAAACTAACTGAATACTTTAGAGAGTTCCCTGGTATAGGGCCAAGACAAGCACGAAGGTTTGTGTATTTTCTACTTACAAGAAATTCTCAATATCTAGAAGAATTAGCTAGACTAGTACTAAGTGTAAAGAAGAATATTAAGATATGCTCTCTTTGCTTTAGATTCTATCAAGATGGTAACACTACCAACTGCCCAATCTGCTCTGACACTAGTAGAGACAGTAGTCAGTTAATGATCGTAACTCGTGATGTAGACTTTGAAGCAATAGAGAAAAGTAAATTCTATAACGGATACTATTTCATCCTTGGAGGAACTATACCGATACTTGATAAGGAGCCGGAAAAGAAGGTTCGATTAAATGAGTTAATGGAGAGGATAAAGAAAAATGATATTAAGGAGATTATACTTTCTCTAAATGCTAATGCTGAGGGTGAGCACACTGCTGACTTTATACGTGACTATATTAAAACTAGATTTAGTCCTGATCAGTTTACTATATCTGTACTAGGTAGAGGACTATCAACTGGAACAGAGCTTGAGTATTCGGATACGGATACGATAAAGAATGCATTGAAGAATAGGGAGAGGATTTAGAAATAGAAAAGGGGCTCCTCTGTGGGAGCCCCGATTAATTAACCTTGCTACGTCATAATACCTCCTTAGTTGAATCGATCATTCTAGACCCCTAGTAATGACCGTTTCCGTTAACACCCTCCTCCAGTGCGCAGATGCCTTCACCGAAGCCTATCAAGTATGCGGCATGTCCAGAACATGGCTCAATTTTCCCCGAGCGACCATCATCCCAACCACTGCGGAATTCAGCCTTGTTCGAGGGAGTCACATGCGGACATCCATCCATGTGAATGATTTGCTTGTCGCCGGCAACAATAGAACGCCTGCAGTAGTGGCACGTACCCATAATTTCATTCCTTTAGCCAAATGGCAGAGGAATTATGGACCACTTATTAAAAAATATTAATTCTTCTGCCTGAAGTGTTAAATTTCAGGTCCATCAAGAATATATCATAAAATAATTATTTGTCAATATACTGAAGTAATGTGCGTGTACGAAGGGTTTGATATCGCAAATTGCAATATTAAACTTAATATATAACCGGTCGCAATATGCGACCGGTTGTTGTATAGGCAGATAACTTTATCCTTAGTATCACAATCTTGAGGTCGCAAACTGCGACCTCAAGATTAATTGTATTTAAAACCATAACAAATACGATAAAGAATACTCTGAAGAATAGGGAGAAGATTTGATTATATTGACTTCATTATAATATCTGCTATTCTTAAAGGGTAACTAGGAAAGAGCACTTCTTGATGTTTCGTCTTCAAGCGGTGCTTTTTCATTTATATCAATAGTTTTCTCAATCTTCGTTTTAATATTATTAATAAAATCTATTTTTTCTTTTGCTGCTATTTTAAGAAGTGCAGAACACTTTTTAATATTTGGACTCAGTAGAATACAAAGCTTATTCTTTTTTCTTAGATATTTAACCGTTGTGTCGAAATCTCCATCGCTTGTCACAATAACTGCATATACATATTCAGGGTAATATCTCATTATGTTTAACACAAGATCTGCATCTACATTTCCCTGCTTTAAACCATATTCCATATGTAGTACCGGCTTAAATTTTAATATGAAGCCTGAATTTTGTAGTTCTTTATATAGCTCTCTGTTCTCTGCAATATATCCAATAAACAGAAAAGCCTTTTCTACTTTATACTTCTCCTTAAGATATATTCTGAATTTGGTATAATCCATTTTCCAACCTTGCTCCTTTACGCTTTGGTATAAATTTTGACCATCTATAAAGGCATAGTTAAGTTTTATCTTCTTTGCTTCGTTATACATTATCCAATTATAGTTTTACTTGGATAAGAGACAATAGGTTCAAGTATAAAAATTTTATCAAGATTTTATCTCGAATAATAACCTTATATCACTTGGTTAAATAAGTGTAGTTTTGTATTGAAAATATATTAAACAATATTTAGTTATCAAGTAAATAAAGAACCGCATCCTCTTAAGATGCGGTTGTGTTGATTGTTGCCTATAGGGAATAGTTTAATCTCAAAAATTCAGCAATATCAATTGAAAGTTTTTGACCAATCTCTAAACCTTCCCTTTTTCTGAAGCGTGCTGCAACCTCTACCTGAAGAACGTTTACATTATGCATCTCTGCATGATGCCTAGTAGTAAAATCTGCACTGTAATAGTCCTCTTCTTTACCTAAAGATAGCTCTTTCGGAACGAAGACCGTGTATCCTAGCCTGCACATATGCTCAGCAAACAGAATATCTGTATTACCGTGTGGTACTGTAATTCGATTGCCGGTGCCAAGAATCAAATCATATCCTTCAGATGGTGCATATGGTGGTTGTTTGGCAAATCCATGCAAATCCATTAGAAGAATTTTTTCTTTACCAAATCGACGAATCGACTTTTTAAGTAATCTTGATATTGAGTCGTGATAGTATCTATAGAAGTGTGATAATCGAACATCATCTAGTGCTGTATGAACCTCCTTCTGTGTTCTGGGGTAGTAGTTAATTGGTTCAGGCCAAGAACGATTGTAGTCTACAAAAGCTCTTGGCATTAAACCTCGGATGGCGTTAGCTGGGTATGCCTGAATGATTTCTTTTGCTATGGGCCACACATACATGTCTCTGCCTCGATAGCCAATTTTTCTTTCATCAAAGAATCCTGCTAGGTCAGCTGTTATTAATCCATCGTGTGGAATTGTAATCAACACTGGATTAGGTTTTAGTGATTTACACACCATGCACCAATTACTTAAGGCAATGGTGTGACTTGTTGTTTTAGTCATAATTATTTAGACAAAGAAAAAAACCGCAATACGAAGCGGCTTTTTCTTTAAGAAACGTTTAGTTAGAAAAGCTAGACCATGTTGTAATAGATTTATTCAATAACATGGTGGTTCAAATAACTTTTACTTCAATCCCTCTATCTTTACCTGGAAATATGGTTGCTTGTGACCATTCTTCTTGAAGTACTTACTCTTCTGCTTGTACTTGATAACATTAACCTTTGCTAGACGTCCTACCTTAGTGATAGTTCCGTTAACTTTAGCTCCTGAAATGTAAGGAGTACCGATTGTAGTATCAGATCCGTTATCTACCAGTAATACATTGTCGAAGATTACCTTATCTCCTTCTTTGTAGTCACCAGAAATCTTCTCGATCTTGATTTCATCGCCTACTTTAACCTTATATTGCTTTCCTCCTGTTTGTATTACTGCAAATTCCATAGTAGAGCTATCTTACACTATCTCTTCCGGACCGTCAATCGTTTGTACATCAATTCCTGGATTTGTGCCAGTAATACGTAAAATATCCTTGTCTACCTTCTTTAATTCTTTACCTGAATGGTTATAGTGATTTACGACTGTTGATAGCGAACTTCCAAGCTTTGTATGGTATTCCTCATACTTCTTTAGATGATTTCCAAGCTCATCTACACGCTTAATTATATCCTTCGCTGTCTCCTCTATCTGCAATGCCTTCAATCCTTGTAATACAGTCTGTAGATATGCAAGGAATGATGTTGGTGACACTATAATTACCTTGTACTTGTTAGCTGCTCTCTGTATTAGGTTATCAGTCTCTTCTGTAACAGCACCAATCTTGTTTACAAGTAGGTCGTAGTATATTGCTTCATGAGGAATGAACATAAAAGCGAATTCCATAGTTCCCTCACTTGGTCTAATGTATTTTGCTGTCTCTTGAATACGTAATTTAAGATCATTTACAAAAGCTTTCTCTAGTTTCTCCTTTTCTATAGGATCCCTCTCTTGTACTAGCTTGTTGTAGTTCTCTAATGAAAACTTAGAATCAATTGGTATTATCTTTTCTTTAACAAAAACAGCGGCATCCACAATCTCCCCGTTATCAAACATGTACTGCATCTTGTATTGTGTCGGTGCTAGAACATTGTTAAGTAGAGTTTCTAGATAGTATTCACCTAATATACCTCTATGTTTAGGATTCTTTAGAATATCCTGTAGAGATTGTAATTGATCTGCAAAAGATACCACTTGTCTGTTAGTCTCATCAAGCTTTACTAGTCCAGCAGTAACATCTCGTATCATCTTAGTAGATTCAGATAGCTGAATCTGCATAGATTCACGCATATCTTTGTTCCCTCTTCCAATCTTTTCATCTACTGTACGGTTAAGTTCATTTATCTGCTCTAGTATCAATTTCAAACCTATATCTCCCCCTCCCTGTCTCTTGTGGGTTACGACCATTACGATAATTGCAATTAATACCAAAATTATTAAAACAATGATGAGTGTATTCATGTATGCTATTATATCAGTATTATGACAATACATGAAAATATAAAGAAGGATATTGTAGAAGCTATGAGAGCTAAGGATGCTATACGATTAGAGACTCTTCGTGGCCTTACTTCCCTGTTCTCATACGAACTAATTGCAAAGAAGAGTACTGATGCATTCATTGATGATGAGAGTGCTCTTACCCTAATTAAAAGAAGTGTTAAGCAAAGAAAGGATAGTATAGAGCAATTTGAGAAAGGAGGAAGAGCTGATCTAGCTACAAAAGAAAAAAGTGAGTTAGAGATTCTATTGAAGTTCTTACCTGAAGTTATGAGCAAGGAGGATATTAAGAAAATAGCTGAAGAGAAGATTGCAAAGGAAGGTAAACCTGATTCAAAGAAACTTGGAGCGTTTATCGGTTCCCTAATGAAAGAGTTGAAAGGTAAAGCAGATGGTGCTGATGTTAAAGAGGTGGTGGAGGGGTTGGTGAAATAGTTATCAACTCCCCACTCTTGCACGAAAAAATATTAGTGATAACATTTCTATCTAGCTGTTCCTCTACTGACTGTGTAGTTCAGAAATGAACAGAAGGTAAAATACCACGGTTGTATCCTACTCCCATGAACGCAACGAGGCGAAACGAGATCAAGCGCAAGCAAGAACTGGCACTCGCGAAGAGGCGTCGCAAGGAAGCGGAAGGCGAGAAGTAATCCCCCTATCATCATTAAGCGTCGCCCTGTCAGGCGGCGCTTTTTCATTGCCTTTTTAATCTTTTTATGCTTTAATAGCATTTCAACTTTAATATCAATTTAGCCACTATTTACTCATTTTATGGATATACGAAACATTGCAATTATCGCCCACGTGGACCATGGTAAGACAACTCTTACCGACGCTATCATGACACAGTGTGGACATGGTGAGGATGGAACAATGGACTCAAACGCACTTGAACAAGAGCGTGGTATTACTATTTACGCAAAGAATACTTCAATTGAGTACAAGGGTACTAAGATAAACATAGTGGATACTCCAGGTCACGCGGACTTCGGTTCTGAAGTAGAGCGTGTACTTAGATCAATCGATACAGTTCTTCTTGTAGTTGATGCACAGGAAGGTCCTATGCCACAGACACGTTTCGTTCTTAAGAAGTCTCTTGAGCTTGGTATTAAACCTATCGTTATCATCAACAAGATTGATAAGCCAGCAGCTAACCCAGATCACTGTCATGAAATGGTTCTTGAGCTATTCATGGAACTTGGAGCTAATGATTCTCAACTAGACTTCCCTACAATATACGCTATCGGACGTGAAGGAGTTGCTATGAAAAAGATAGATGATCCTCGTAAGGACCTTACACCTCTTCTTGATATGATTCTTGAACACGTTCCACCAGCAAACAAGGATCGTAGTGCTACAGCACCACTTACAGTACAAACATTTAACCTTGGATACGATAACTTCCTAGGACGTCTAGCTATCGGTCGTATTTATGATGGAACTATCAAGATGGGACAAACAGTTTTTGAAAAGAAGATTGATGGAACTGTAAATCAGGGACGTGTTACAAAGCTATTCACATTTGAAGGAAAGAAAAGAGTTGAAATACAAGAAGCTACAGCTGGAGACATTGTAACTATCGCTGGTTTCCCTCAGATATACATTGGGGAGACACTTACAGATAGTATGGATACTCCTGCTATGCCAGCAATTAAGATTGATGAACCTACAATCTCACTTAACTTCTTGGTTAACAATTCACCTTTTGCAGGACGTGAAGGTAAGTTCGTAACAGGAAGACAGATTCGTGAGAGACTAGAGAAAGAACTAGAAATTAACGTAGGACTTAAAGTAGATTTTTCATCAAGTGAATATTACAGAGTATATGGACGTGGAGAACTACACATTGCTGTTCTACTTGAGAACATGAGACGTGAAGGTTATGAGCTACAGGTATCACAGCCTCAAGTTATCGTTAAAGAAATTGATGGAGTTAAGAGTGAGCCTTTTGAGGAACTTACAATTGACACACCTGATGAGTTTACAGGAACAATCATCGAGAAGCTTGGAAAGAGAAAGGCTTCTATGACTGACATGAAGTCAAAGGATGGTATAACTCGTATGCTATTTGAAATCCCTACAAGAGGATTACTTGGATACAGAGGAGCTTTTGTTATCGATACTAAGGGTAATGGAATCCTTGCAAGTAGATTTATAGACTTCAAGCCATATGCTGGAGAGATCGAGAAGCATTCAACAGGATCTATGACATCTATGATGACTGGTAAGGCACTAGCTTTTGCGATCTGGAACCTACAAGAAAGAGGTAGAGTTTTCATTGAACCAACTACAGAAGTATATGAAGGTATGGTTGTTGGAGATACATCAAAGGGAGATGATATGGATGTAAACCCATGTAAGGCTAAGGCACTTTCAAACATGAGATCATCAGGTAATGATGAACACATCATGCTAACACCAGCTTGGAAGATTGATGTTGAGAAAGGTCTTGAGACAATGAGAGAGGATGAGTATCTAGAGATTACTCCTAAGAATGTACGTTTGAGAAAGAAGTTCTTAACTGATACAGATAGAGCTAAAGCAAAGAGAAAGGATTAAAAACAAAAAGCACCATATGGTGCTTTTTGTTTAATATTCTTTTGTATATACAAACAATCGATCGAGTTAAATATGCATAAGCTATCTATCAGGGATTTGGGGTGTAGGGATAATAACAAAACCCTGAGCGCCTAGCGCTCAGGGTTTGACATGGAACGAATTAAAGGATATTCATTCCATCAAGTTCACAATACCTTTCAGTGATTTCAGCAACAGTCCGTCTGTTCCAGAAATACTTCTTCGATAAAACCCTTTGGACCCTAAAGATGAAGGTTTCCAAAATTCTGATCTTGGACTCAAGCTGTGACGACTTAGTCTTCTCCTCATTTAGCAATCTAGTCTTTACATCTAGATCACTGCTTGTGGCTTCCACAAACCTTCTGTGTGCTTGCTCCTCATTGCTAGACTTCTTCAGAAGAGCGGCATGTTGTTCGCGTAGCTGCTGAAGATCTCTTTCAACTTGTCCACGCATATCAAGCGTAGCCGAAGCAACCAAATCATCAAACGATGCTTGTTCCAGCGCAAAACGACACAAAATATTGGGGTCGCTGACAACTCGAAATTTCTTCTTATCCCACGCAGTGTCATCATCAACAGTCGTTTTATCCTTAAAAACGAACCTCTGACCGTCGGTAACGACGCTAATCATGTCGTTGTCGTCAACTGCCAAAAGACGACCTGTGTGCGGGACATATGCGGAGTCCAAATCCACACACATCTTTGATCCTGACCATGTCACAGATATGATGTATGTGAAAAAATCAAGACCAATTTTTTCTTTATCTTTCCTTTGTTTAAGGATAACCACGGCATCTTCTCCTGTATTCGCAGAAATCGACAACTGCTGGCATGCCGTATTCCTTTCAACAGAGGTAGCACAACTTGAAGCCAACACCATTATCCATCCAGGATTATGCGGAATTGCAAAAGTTGCTACGTTACCTCGAATACCAACAGAGAGATATACATTTGCTTTCATGACTTAGCCTATTTTTTAACGATCTATCCCCTTTACCAAAGACATCGTCTTTGAAGGACAGCAATAGCATTCATCGAATGCCATCTAGGGCATAATACCTTGCCTTTTAAGGTAGATTCTATTCGAATTGAGCATAGCCCAATCGAGCATATTCTTTTTTCAAGATAACATGCAAATTTAAATATGTCAAAATTAACCCCAATGCGTCTTAATATACTCCGACGTCTCACTCATTGAAAATGGTTGAGTACTGTTCCCTACTCTTACATAGAAATCCTCCTTCTTGTCTCCATTAACAAGGTAAGCTGGCTTATGTCCTTCATTTACCGTTATCACACAAATATCTTTTTCATCAATCTTACTAAATCTAACATTTACATACTTAGAGAAAGACAACCCTATCATAGTCTTAACTAACATATTCAGATGATTCTCAAATCCATCTATATTCTTCTTTGGAAGAGTCTTTAGATCGTTATCAAGTCCAGTAGCTTTTCCATCATCATTAACCCCAATGATTAGAGTACCTCCGTCTGCATTTAGAAATCCAACAATAGTCTTTAGTACAGACTTCTCCATCTCCTTATTAACCTCTCCCTTTCTAACATCATATCTAAGTGTTTCTTTGAATTCGAGGAATAGGCCCTCTCCTTCTTCAATGAGTACTTTAGGATCAGCTGTTAGTACTCTACCAGACGCACTATGTGCCATCTGTTTGATTATATGTACATATTCATCATATGAAGCTACGTTCTTTATCTTCGTAACTCTACCGTTATTATGCTCCAAGATTATAGTTGCATGATTCATCATTCTACTTAATGGAGATTGATATACCTCAACAGAAGCAACATCATACATATTAACTGACTTTCTTCTTCTGAAGAGTAACCCCGACTTTAGAACTATTTCCTTTTCATGTATCTCATAGTGTGAGAAATACCAATTTAGGAAAAGTATGAATATATATGTTAACTGAAATGCCGAAAAGCCAATTATCATAAAAGTGTCATAGCGTATGACCTTTGATATGGACAGAGTCATGTACAAGAGATTATAGTTTTCAAGAAATGAAGCAATGAAAAACAATAGACCTGCTATGGATTCCATAACTAGGACATCTCTAAGGAAAACTAGTGGTCCTTCCTTAACAATTATCTTTCTCATACATTCATCTTAACACAGTCCTAAATCTTATAACCATTGACTCTTGTTCTTTTTATTGAATATGCCAGAGAAGGAATACCTATGTCTATACCAATCCTATGAGCTAGGGACCTCATATATGTTCCACTTGAACAGTTAACTTTGATTTTAATAATTGCAAATCTGCTATTAGCATTCTCATTACCAAGCTTCTCCCACAATTCTATAGTTTTCTCTTGCCTAAACTCTCCTGTTACTTTCTTAATGTTATTAATCACCGTATCAGATATTCTCTTGGCTGTAACTATACTTGATCCGATTTGCTCAATTGAATATATCTCTACCTCTTTAGTTGGCATTTCTTCAGGTACTTCCTTCATAGCTATAACCTTAGATGAATATCTTGGATACTCTTGTGTAAACTTTCCAACATACTTACCAAAATCTATTGCATCAAAACTCTTCTTCTCTACATTGGTAATATGACCAAGAACATCATAACTATCAGTACTTACACCAAAAAGTATCTCTACTTCATATTCCTTGTCCATATTGAGATAGTAATCCTTCTTTTTACAATCCTCTCCAACAAGAATTATGAGTAATCCCTCTGCCATAGGGTCTAGTCTTCCAGCATAAGTCATTGGTACGTCACTTCCCTTTCCGTATTCAGTACGAGTCCTCTCCAAACACTCAAGTGGTGTCTCACCTATATTTTTGTAAGTTAAATACATATTTGTTACAATGTACAGCATGAACAAAAACTTATCAACTGACTCTTACAAGGGTGTGCGTGATTTCTATCCCGAAGACATGGCTATACAAAACCAGATATTCAACATCTGGAGATCAACTGTAGAGAAATATGGGTATCAGGAATATAACGCGTCAGTACTTGAACCTGCTGAACTGTACAAAGCTAAGAGTGGAGAAGAGATAGTTGAGAAGCAAACATATACTTTCACTGACCGTGGAGAGCGAGAAGTAACACTAAGACCAGAAATGACTCCTACAGTAGCTCGTATGGTAGCAGCTAAAAAGAGAGAATTGGCATATCCTCTTCGTTGGTTCTGTATGCCCAACTTCTTTAGATATGAGCAACCACAAAAAGGACGCTTGCGTGAATTCTGGCAATTGAATGTTGATATATTCGGAGTTGATAGCTTGCAAGCTGAGATTGAGTGTATATCTATAGCTTACGAAATTACAAAAAAGTATGGACTGAAGGATACTGATTTTGAAATCCGTATTGGTAACAGAAAAATATTAAACTACATTACCTTCGATATCCTTGGTCTTGATGAAGAGAGATCTCGAAAGATGCTGAAGTTGATTGATCAAAAGAGAAAGATTCCATACGATGTATTTGTATCAACAGCTGAAGTAATACTAAATGATGTTCCTAATGGAGAGAAGATTACTAAGTTCATTACTCTAATGAATTCAAAGAACTTTGAAGAGTTCACGGCTAACATCCCTCAGACAAAAGAAGAACATGTAGGACTAACTGAGATTAAACAAGTAATTTCTGGATTAGAGAAACTTGGAATCACTAATGCAGTATTTGATCAGACTCTTACACGTGGTGCTGATTACTACACAGGAATTATATTTGAAATATTTGATAACAATCCCGAGAACAGAAGATCAGTATTTGGTGGAGGAAGATATGACGATCTACTATCACTCTTTGGTGGAGACAAGGTTAGTGCATTTGGATTCGGTGCTGGAGATGTAGTATCTCGTGACCTACTTACAACATACGGTAAGCTAATTAAACCTGAAGAATCATATCCTGCAGATATATACATATGTCTACTAAACAAAGAAGTAGCTGACTACGGGCAAGAGGTTGCACAGACTCTTCGATCAAAAGGAATTAAGGTGAGTATAGACTATTCATTTAGAAAGATTGGGGATCAGATAAAGAATGCGGATAAGGTACACATACCATATGTAATATGTATTGGAGATGATGAAGTAAAGACTGGAAAACTTAAGTTAAAGAATTTAAAGACTGGTGAAGAGAGAATTAGTGATCTAGAGAACGTAACAATATAATGAGAAAGATAACATTTGATATTGAAACTAGGAATCTCTTTTCTGATGTAAACTCCACAGACTCTACTGCACTAGATATATCTGTAGTATGTATTCATGATTCCTTAAATGATACATATACAAGCTATCTTCAAGAAGACTTCCCTAAGCTATGGCCAATACTTGAACAAGCAGATATGTTAATTACCTTTAATGGTGATCATTTTGATATTCCTTTACTTAACAAATATTACAGTGGTGATTTAACTAAAATCAAGAGTCTAGACCTACTTGTAGAAGTTAGAAATTCTTTAGGTAAAAGAATTAAATTAGATACTATAGCTGAAGCTACGCTAGGCATAAAGAAAAGTGGTAATGGTCTTGAAGCTGTTGAATGGTGGAAGACTGGAGAGGTTGAGAAGATAATTAAGTATTGTATTGATGATGTGAAGATAACTAAAGATGTATATGACTATGCAATGAAGAATGGAGTATTGAAGTACAAAGATTTTGTAACTGGAGCGATAAAGGATATTAAGCTTGATACTTCAAAATGGGAGAAAAAGGAGGAGAGTAGTATGACATTTACGCTTCCCTTTTAAGGTGCTTGACATATCTATTATTTATGCTATTATATGGCAAGTTGTTTAAGGCATTCTGCCTTAACCACAGGACAAAAATTAACCCTGTTTGAAAAATGAATGCAAGAGAGTTTCTTGGAAAAATGGAACTGGAGCCCTGCAAACCTGAGTTGGTAAGAGAAACTGTCGAAAAGTTGACTGAGCTTGTCAACAGAGACGCTCAACTTCTCGAGATGCAGTGCGAATATGTCAAACTAGCCGTCAAAGCTTTTATCCGTAAGAATGAGGAGCGTTTGGGTATCCATATATTCTTTGACTTTGATGTCGTAAGTGATCTTCTTATTATCGCAACCTACATCAACTCATGCAAACTCTGATAGGATTTCGTATGAACTTCAATCCACAAATGGTCCAAAGCACGTGGACCGAAACTGTTGTGAGTCTGGCACTGATTGTGCCGATCTTTACCCTAATCATGATGTGGTTCGGGGTAACGGTAAACCCATTAGCTTCCTTGGCAATGAATGCCCACGGCATCAGCAACGACGCGCCACTAACGCCAAAGAACGTGTTGGTGTGCACCATCATCATTCCTGCTGAGGTTTTGCTCGCTCAGGCGATTACTCTCATAGCGTTACTGATTGCACTCGAAGACGTAGTCTTCGGCAAAAGCAGGACGTAAGTCCCCAGACCTTCACAGAAACGACCTTCAATGGTCCTCTGTGGGGGTCTTTCTTTTATATTCAATCCCCAGCATGTATAATACCCTCCATGACAAAAATAATTTCAATAGTAGTTGTATTGGTATTAATAGTGGTATTAGTAAAGTCTTTTAATAAGCCAGAGACTGCAAAGGTAGTTTCTACAGACACAGCAAGCTCAACTCCAATTAAGATTGAAGGAGATGCAAAGTATTCAATTAACAATTCTACTTCAGTTGTAAACTGGACTGGAAGAAAGGTAGTTCTAAAGAATTGGATTGATAAGGGAGTAATCTCTGTTAAGGAAGGAACAATGGAGTTTAAGGATGGAAAGCTAGTAAGTAACAGTTTTGTATTTGATATGACAAGTATCAAAGCTAGTTCAACTGGTGCTGGAGGAGGACAAGACAAACTAACTACACATCTTAAGTCAGCAGATTTCTTTGATGTAGAAAAGTACGCAACTTCAAGTTTTGTGGCTAAGGATTTTACTGATTCAATCAGTGCAAGTTCAACAGTTGATATTAAGGGAGACCTTACAATCAAGGGAGTAACTAAGGAAGTAGTTATACCTACAGTATTCCACCAGAATGCTGATGGATCTATACACGTTCTAGGTTCAGTAGATATTGATAGAACTCTATGGGATATAAGATACGGATCAGGTAAGTTCTTCAAGGGACTTGGTGATAACGTAATAGATGATATGTTTAATATTAGTTTCGATATTAACTTCGTTAAATAGGACAAACAAAAACCCCGCATAAAGCGGGGTTTTTGTTTGAGGATATAGATATTGGGAGTATAATGTAGGAATAACTAATAAAATAATGGAAGAAAATAAACCACAAGCAGTATTAAATATACCTACAGCAATATTGATTGCAGGTGCAATTATCGCTGGAGCAGTAATATGGAGCAAAGCACCAGCAAGTCCAAGTAAAATAGCTGATAGTAAGACTAGCTCACTTGAGACTTCATTAAGACCAGTATCTGCTGATGATCACATCCTAGGTAGTCCAAATGCAAAAATTAAAATAGTTGAATACTCAGATCCATCATGTCCATTCTGTAAGGTATTCCACAATACTATGAAGAAAGTAATGACTGAATATGGAGCTAGTGGAAACGTAGCATGGGTATATAGACACTATCCACTTGATAAACCGGGAGCGAATGGAAGTATTCTACATCCAAATGCAGGTATCGAATCTCAAGCATTTGAATGTGCAGCTGATCAAGGAGGTAACGATGCATTCTGGAAATATACAAATAGGTTGTATGAAATCACACCATCAGTTACAGGTGATGCGCCAAATGGACTTGATCGTAAGCAGCTACCAGTAATTGCAAAGTTTGCAGGACTTGATGTAGATGAGTTCAATAACTGTCTAGCTACAGAGAAGTTCAAGGAGAAAGTAGAATCTGACTTTACTGATGGAGTTAATATAGGAATTCAAGGAACACCATCTAGTGTAATAGTTCTTGATAAGGCATTCCCTGTTTCAGTTAAAGAAAAACTAATGGCAATATACGAACCTTATAAAGATTCAAACGGACAATATCCAATTAGTCTAAGTTCTGATTCAAAAATGGTAATGCTTGGAGGTGCAATGCCAATTGAAGTTATGAGAGCTACAATAGAACTATTGTTTACTAACTAAAGCTTTACCAAGTAGACAATACTCACAGTCTTTCTCTCCACAGTTTTTGTCCCAAAAATCTAATGAATATATTTCATTAGATTTTTGTTTTATAAGACCAATTAATTCATTAACCTTCTCATCACTTACCTCCACCTTATCCTTTTTGTATTTCCCCTTATCATCAGGTTCAATGAAGTCTAGTTCCCCACTCTTCATTACATATTTCTTCTTATCATCCAAACTCAGTAGTAGCCTATAGAACACCAACTGCCTCTCATAATTCTCTTTACTACTACTTTTTCTCTTCCCTGTCTTGTAATCAACAACATTAACCTCATAGTCATTAATGAACTCCACCTTATCCAAATTACCCTTAAGAATTAGCTCGAAACTACCCACATTTAGGTGTACCCCTCTAACACTATATTCTGTCAGTAAATTACGGTTCCAAGACCCTTTATATGCCTCAAAATAGCCCTTTAAAGCCCTTTTCCCCTTATCTAGAGTATCTTTGAGGTCAGATGGAGAAAGTAGGGTTTTAGAGAGGTTAAACTCGAATAGCGACAATAGGTCCTCTACCGACATATCCTCCTCTTCCCTATACTTATCAAACATGGTTTTTAGAGTCTCATGTATAGCTGTACCGTACATCTGATGTTTACTCTGGGCTTTAGGTAAACGGATTAGATTCACAAAGAAATACTCCCAAGGACACTTTAGATAGTTATTAAGTGCAGTAACTGCAAGTCCTTGTTCTAGGAACAAATTCTGTAAATATTCTTTGTTTCTAATCTCATGCTTTTCATGAACAATTGATTCCTTAAAATTTAAATCTAGACTATCCTTCACATTCTTAATTTCTTTCAATTCATCAGATATCTCTCCGATAAACTGACTAGGTAGTTGTTCTCTACCATCTTCTCCAGACTTTGAATATGATATATTTACTTCCTTTCTAGCACGGGTAAGGGCAACGTAGAACAGTCTTCTCTCATCATCCATACTATTTTCAAAACTTGGTAAGGTCTTGAAAAAACTTCTCTTACTCTTGTTTCCCCAGTGTCCATCAAATACTCCAATTATATATACATACTCAAACTCTAATCCTTTAGATTTATGTGCAGTCATTAGTCTAATACCACTCTTTAATATTCCTTTACCAGTCTTAGTTAATATTCCATGCTCCCTAACTCGCTCTAGGTGTATCACAAAATCTTTCAAGAAATATTCTCTCTTGGCTCCAGCCATCTTCTTAACTTCATTAAAGAATGATTCTAGTGTAGCCATTCTCTCAAGTGAATCAGTTGAAGAAAGAGTATTCTCTAAATATTTTGATTCTCTTACTATTGTTTCAAATATATCCACGAATGATACATTGTGAGCTTTACTAGACCAAGAGATGACTTTCTCAAATAGATCTGGGAAGGATAGCTTAATAACTTCTAGTAATTTTTTCTTTTCTTTCTTTGATGTTTCAAATACTTTGTATACCTCTTCAATCTTTAGATTAAAGAAATCAATGAAAAGTATTCTTGATAGTTTCTCCTCGTTATTCAAATCATTAATACATTCAAAGATATTAAGTAGCTTTCTAATGTTATCATCCTTCAAAATATCATTTTCACTTTCAATTCTAAAAGGAATACCAGTCCTTTCCAGGTATCGTGCAATTTCAAATGCATCCCTGTTATCTCTGTAAAGTATTGCAATTTCTTCCGGATCTACTCCCTTTGCAATTCTCTTTTGTATATCAGAAATGACAAATGAGTATTCACTCTGACTCGATACACATTCATTGATGTATATTGGTTGCTTACCACTCTCTGCTTTAGAGACTAGTTGTACTCTAGTATACCCTTCTGGCATTACATTGTTACCAATTAATGAATGTGAAGCATCAAGAATATTTTGTGTTGAACGATAGTTTTCCTCTAGACTAATTACAATTGCATTCTTGTATAGATTCTTAAAGTACATGAAGTTGTTAAGTGACGCACCTTGGAATCTAAATATAGCTTGTTTCTCGTCTCCTACGATAAATATGTTTGGACTATCATGGAAGTTTGATAGCAATTCAAGTATTGCATTCTGAGCATTGTTTGCATCCTGATGTTCGTCTGCAAGGATGTATTGATAGCTTTCTTGGAGAATTAGTAATAGGTCTGGATCAGACTTCAAAGTCTTCACCACCTCAATTATCATATCTTCAAAGTCATAGAACTTGTTCTTCTCTAATGACTTTTGATATTCAGTATATATATGAAGTAGCTCTTTGTTCTTCTCAATCTGCTCCCTTAACTTTATATACTCACCCTTCATCTTACCCTTATGTGCACCCTTAACATGCACCTTATCAGGTTCATCATTAAAATCCTTTTCTTGTTTAGCAATTATTTTTTCAAATTCTATGACTCCAATATTCTCTCTCTTAAGATTACGTATTTCAGATAGTACTGGTTTAACATAGAAATATACATCTCCGTAAGGCTTCAACATTTCGAAGTTGTTATCATCAACAATTTTCTCCATCAAAGCTATCTGATCTATGTCAGTTATGGCTGTAGAACCTATAATGCGAGGAAATCTTTCTGGATACTGCTTAATTACTTCATTACAGAATCCATGAAATGTATTTATATTAACTTTGTATCCTGGAGTACCTATGATACTTACAAGTTTCTTCCTCATTGCATATGCTCCAGACTCTGTGAATGTAAGAGCTAGTATATTCTCTGGTGCAGTATCTGTTTTGTTTATGATATTTGCTATACGTAAAGTTAGTATTGATGTCTTTCCAGTTCCAGGGCCAGCAATTACCATAACAGGACCGTCTATTGTATCAACGGCTTGCTTTTGGGCTTTATTAAGGTTTTTATATAGCTTTTGGAATGTTTCTTGCATTGTTTTTATAATGATATCATAAATTTATATATAACTTATTTATTGACATAGCTGATGATTCTGTTAAAATTAATTTACTCTTGATCGCCAATGATTGGCCACCGAGGTACCCTCCCTAGAATTTCTAGAGGATAGAGGGAAGCCGAGAAACCCGCTGGAGAGCGGGTTTTGAAATTTACATCAAGTCTCTTAGTAATTTCCTTATATTCTGGAAATCATCATGCTTAACTTTACCCTTTAATCTTAATAGTCTTTTACTACTAACAAGTCTTAGCTGTGCAAGATCAGCTATTTGCAAAGTATCATCTTGAACAAACTCATACTCTCTTCTAGGGTCTATAGCGGGTAGTGAGGTGGTCAGAGGTATTACCCACAAAGTATCTAGACCAAATGTCCTAAAAATTATGACTGGTCTTTCAAAATCATCATTCTTACCGTTCTCTTCGCTTCCAATGTTCTTACCCATTGCAATCCACCAGATTTCAGTCTCAGAAAAATGAAGTCCTTTTGGGTACTTCCTTTCATTTAACATTTGCTTCTTAGAATTCCAGAGATTAAATTCATTTCGATCGTATGACATCATTTCATACTATCAAACACAGATGAAATCTAAATAAAATTTTGATAAAATCCAAATGAAAATTTCATTAAGATTTTAACCTCATCAATGGATGGTGCCACACTTATATCATTTATGAAGTAGGATATCTATCAAATGGAATTACCGGCAAATTTGGTTCCTTTTTGTCTCCGGGAGCCGGACTAAATTTCACTGAAGTAATTTGAGGAAATTGTAGTAGGGTTTTTTCCACAAATGGATGAATCATGGCCGTACTTATTGACACTCCTGCCCAACTATCCAGCTCCATCGTAAGTAATATATACGCTGTACCATTTTCTATTTTAAAATATGCGACCTGTGCCCCATATTTACCTGCTTGTGTGTCTATCTGTTCTGCAGCAGCTTGTGCACTTGCCTCAATCAGATCACCCTTAGAAATAACGGAGACGGTTTTCTTAACAAAAGGCCAATTTATACTAGGGTTCGGTTTACCACCAGATGTATAATCGTACATAGCTTTTTTATATGCATCTATGTCTTCAGGAACCATTATGTCTACATTCATGGTTTTTGTTTCTACTACAGACGGTAGAGGAGTAAATTTAAAAGTTGAAAGCATTTTAGTATATACCTCTCTGTACTCTTTATTGACTAATGTAAGCTCATGACCAAGAATATAAATAGGTGCGAGAGAATCAATTCCATCTTCTGTCATTTTACAAAATTCGCCTGCCCCTGGACTATCCTCTACCAAGGTAGTTGGACAAAATTCCACAGGCAAACTCTCACCCCACATATAACTTACTCCAGCAGCCCAATCTCCTGGATATTTAATAGTGAAGTATTCTCCTTCGTACGTTTTCCAATCTGTTGGAACAACAACTTCTTCAGTATTTGGTTTTTTTGATATAAGCAAATAACCTACAAAAGCAAGGATTGCAATTAAGACAATGCTAGATAATACTTTTTTATCATTTTTCAACATTTTATTTTCTATCTAGTAATTCCTCAACCTATTAATGTTATCATGCTGACGTATCTTCTCATGAGCCTTAGCTTCAATCTGTCTAATACGTTCACGTGTGACTCCAAATTCTTTACCTACTTCCTCTAGAGTATGAGTTACTCCATCGTTTAGTCCATGTCTCATTTCAAGAATCTTCTTCTCTTTGTCAGACAAATCGTTAAGTATTGTATTAACCTGATCTCGTAGTATTCTTCTTGATGATTCTTGATCTGGTGAAAGTATCTTGTCATCAAATAGGAAGTCTCCTAGTGTAGACTTTCCATCATCACTATCATCTCCAACTGGTGATTCAAGAGACACAACATCTTGATCAATCTTCTCAATGTTATAGATCTTCTCTACATCAAGTCCCATTTCTGTAGCAATTTCTTCTGCAAGAGGATCTCTTCCTAGATCTTGAGTTAGTCTTCTAACAACTTGTTTGTACTTAGCAATTGTCTCCACCATGTGCACTGGAACACGGATAGTTCTACTCTGATCTGCTAGAGCACGAGTTATAGCTTGGCGTATCCACCAAGTAGCATAAGTTGAGAACTTATATCCCTTAGTCCAATCAAACTTATCAACCGCCTTAAACAATCCAAGGTTACCCTCTTGTATTAGATCAAGAAGTGTTAGGTCTGGACTACGTCCTACATATTTCTTAGCAATTGAAACCACAAGACGTAGGTTAGCACGTGCTAGTAGGTTCTTTGCCTCCTTGTCACCCTGCTCAATTCTCTTTGCCAGATCTTTTTCACTAACAGCTGAGATTAGAGAATATTGACCAATCTCTTTAAGATACATTTGTATAGAGTCATATGATGCATCTGCACTTCTTGATCCATATGAGTACTTCTTAGGCTGTGCTACCTCAGGCTCTACTTCAAGTAATCCTCCTCCTTCTAGAACATCAATTCCAGATACTGAAAATTTTGTGTATAGCTCATCAAGAAAAGTAATATCCTGCTCAATTGTAGGAAATTCTTTCAAAATCTCATCAAATGTAACGAATCCTCTCTCCTTTCCCTTGTTAACCAACTTATTAGACTTTGTCTCAAATTCATTTGATTTACTCACCTTTGGTCCACCTTTCTTGACAACCTTTTTAGCAATCTTTTTTGGAGACTTTTTAATTACCTTTTTAACCTTCTTAGCCTTAACAACTTTCTTCATCTTTTTTTTCATATGTTAAATGTTATTTTTTCTTTTATTTTCTAATTCTTTTCTTCTTTGGTTAAGTGTATTAAGTTTTGCGTTATTCTCTTCTGAAGGATTAAACGATTTCATTATTTCGTTATACTCAAATTTAATTAAATCATCCTCGAAATTTATAGTTAGCTCATTCAGCGACTTTAAGATATCATTTGAATTATTGAATGTTATCTCGGCCTCTAGGAGTAGACTATCTTTTTCCAGTTCCAAACTCTTAACTAAACTTTCATACTTTTCCCCTACGATTTTTTTGATTGTGGCTCTATGTCCATCAATATCAATGTTTGGGATTGGATTTTTATCTAAATAATACAAGAGACCAAAAAGCTTTCTGGATATAGCATCACGTCTAGATATAGCAGTATTAACCACTGTATCTTTAGTATCTACATCTGAATCTGTTCTTGGGACTTCTACCTTAAGTAGGTCCTCACGAATTGATTCTTCAGAAATACCTGTTTTCTCCTTTATTAACTTTATATAGTGCGCTTTTTCCATCGCTCCTGTAAGAGGGGCTATAAATGGAAATACATTGTCCCGTAATGCTTGTGGAAGTTTACGTGGATCAAGCTTTTGTGAAAGCACAGTATCAATTTGAAATTCTACCACAGGTTTGGAATTACGCAATACATTCCTCCATTGTTCAGGGTCAGATAGCACTAGATCAGCTGGATCCTTACCTTCTGGTAAATCTGCTATTTTTACATCCATTCCAAGACCTAGAGCTATACGAGCTGATCTCATTGCTGCTTTGCGTCCAGCGTTATCGGAATCGAATGCCAGTATTATGTTATTAGACAGTCTCTTAACAATACCTAGATTGTTTACTGCATTGTCTTTAGATACCAGAGTATCAGCGAGAGCTGTACCAGATACAGCAACTGTATTTCTAATACCTACCTGGTGTGATAGCACTAGATCCATCTGCCCTTCTACAAGGATTGAATAGTTTTTTATGCGTATATCTTGTTTTGCCTTATCAATTCCATACAACACTGTCGACTTATTAAAAAGTATAGTATCAGGACTGTTTAGATACTTAGCTGACTTACCATCATCAACAATTATTCTTCCAGAGAATGCAATTATTCTCCCGCTTGAGTCTCCAATTGGAAACATTATTCTCCCTCTAAACCTATCATAATATCCTTTCTGACCATCATCAGGTTTCTTAATTAGTCCTGCCTTCTCGATATCAATATCACTGTATTTTTTGCTCTGTAAATGTGTATATAGCAATCTCCAATCAGATGGAATGTAACCGATTCTAAACTTCTTAGCTGTCTCTTCATTAATCCCCCTACCCTTAACGTAATCTATTGCCACCTGAGAGTTCTTTAAATTCTCTTCGAAGAATTTAGTTGCATCCTCCATTATATTAAGTAGTCTTTCTTTCTCAGATTTCTGTTCAGTATTGTTTTGATTGTACTCGAGAGTAACTCCTGCTTTTTCTGCAAGTAGTTTAAGTGAACCCATGAAATCAAGTCCTTCAAATTGCTCTACGAAGTTGAATATATCTCCTTTTGCACCACAACCGAAGCAGTAGTAACCACCACGTTCTGGTGAGACATAGAAAGAAGGAGTCTTTTCATTATGGAATGGGCATTTACCCTTAAGGTTCTTCCCTGCCTTATCAAGCTTAATATATGAGCCAACTATGTCCTCAATACTTAGTCTTTCTTTAATTTTTTCTACATTGGATGACATATGTAAATATAGTATATATTATTGTCATCTAATGTCACTATTGTAGTCTCTTGAGAAAACTCCGTCTGTGTAGTGGTGTCAGACCGTATTTTTTAATTGCTTCATAGTGTGCTCTAGTTCCATATCCTTTGTTTATTTCAAAACCATAATTAGGATATTTAATACTCCATTGTCTCATTTTACGATCACGTAGTACCTTTGCGCATATAGAGGCTAGGGCTATACTCATTTCTTTAGCATCCCCCTTTATTATTGTCTTTTGATTTGTATATTCTTTTGGTGCCTTTAGTCCACCGTCTAAGAGCACTCTAACTTCCTTAGGATTTAATTTAGTTTTTTTAATTGCTAATCTAAGCGCATTGTTTATGGCGAAGGATAATCCTTTGGTATCTATTATTTTCTCTGATTGAAAGACTACATGGAAATCTACTAGCCTATCTTCCTTAGCTATTTGTATTTTTTTAAACCACTCTTCTCTCTTGTCCTCTGGTAGCTGTTTGGATTCTTTTACACCTTTAAACATTTTTACAGATTTAGTATCAAGTAAAACAAATACGCCTACTGCAACTGGACCAGCTATTGGACCGCGACCAACTTCGTCTATGCCGAGAGTGTATTTCATATCCTAAGAACACTCGTAACCTGGTGTCGCACCTCCGTATATAGCATAAACACGCTGTCCTGCATCGTCATTTATATTGTTATTATTTGTATCCCACCAGTCAGGTAAACTTGCTCCTGGACAATTAGGGCCCATTCTAGAAAAAGGCTTTCCTCCTGCCACGTTTCCTTCTTCAACTTTTAAATAGCTCATCAACTTATATGACGCACCATTAGAAAAATAGATATAACCACTACAAGTGTCTGTATTTGCGTATGAAGGATCAATAGGGAGAGAAGGAATGTAGTTCGGAACCAAACCTGATATCCAACTGTTCGATTGTCTGTACCAGTCTGACCCAACATCATCGCATGTACCTGGTGCAGCATACCCATTCCAATATCCAGCAACTCCGACAGGTGGGTATGCATTGTTTGCAAGGTGGTATAATTCTATAGCATTCTTAAGCTGTAGAAGAGTTTGTTTTCTCTGTGAATCTCTGGATTTTCCCCTTGCCGTATTAAGGCTCGCTAATACTACAGAAGAAAGTAGACCGATTATAGATATAACTACAAGTAACTCGATCAGCGTAAATCCTTTGTTTAATTTCATGTATATATACTAACATAAATATATATTTGGTATACTATCCACATGTCTTCCTTTATCCACCTACACACCCATAGTCACTATTCTCTCCTTAACGCCCTACCTAAAATAGATGATTTAGTAGATGAAGCTATAAAGAATGGGATGCAATCTCTTGCATTAACCGATGCAGGTAACCTATACGGTGCTATTGAGTTCTATCAACGCTGTAAAAAGAAGAATATTAAGCCAATACTTGGTGTAGATTTCTATGTAGCAGCTCGTACAAGGAAGGATATGCAAGCTGGTATTGATAACAGAAGAACCAGACTAGTACTACTTGCAAAGAACTATGATGGGTACAAGAATCTAATTAAGTTAGTTACAGAATCCAACTTTACCGGTTTCTATTACAAACCTAGAATTGATAAGGAGCTGATTGAGTTGTATAACAAGGACCTAGTTTGTATTGCACCTTCATTCTCAAGTGAAATATCACAAGCGCTTAAAGGTAAGAATGCTGAGAAGGCAAAGGAGTATATAGAGTATTACAAAAAGGTATATGGAGATGATAACTTCTTCATAGAGATTACTCGTCATCCTGAAATACAAGGACATGAGGGACTAATGCAGCAGTTGATTAAGTTAGCTAAAGAAACCAATACACAAATAGTAGCTGCCCATGATGTGTACTATCTACACCAAGAGGACAAGAGTGCTCGTGATACATTAATGCTCGTTAACACATCTGGAGACTTTTCTGATAAGGGATCTAGTATGGAGGAGGGAGAGGAAGAGAATTTCTCTTTCATCTCAAACGAGAAGGCAGGGGAGCTATTTAGAGATATAGCGGAGGCACTAACAAACACAATTAAGATATCTGATATGTGTAATCTAGATATCGGACTTGGTAAGTGGTACTTCCCTAACTTCATCGTAGAAAGTGGCCTATCACACGACGACGAACTAAAGAGAATTGCATACGAAGGAATACCTAAGAGAGGACTTACAGAAACTAAGGAGGTGGTAGACAGACTTGAGTATGAGCTTAAGGTTATAAAAGACAAAGGATATGCTCAATACTTCCTTGTGGTATCTGATCTTCTTCGATATGCGCATGAGAATAAAATACTTACAAACATTCGAGGATCTGTTGCTGGATCTCTAACTACTTACGTTACAAGAATTACAAATGTAGACCCACTGGCATACAAACTACCATTCGAAAGATTCCTAAACCCTGAACGTCCATCTGCTCCCGATATCGATATGGACTTTGCCGACAACCGTCGTGATGAGGTTATAGAATACGCTCGTAAAAAATATGGTTATGACAAAGTAGCACAGATAGGTACATTCGGTACCATGATGGCTAAAGGAGCAGTTCGTGATATAGCTCGTGCTATGGGATTTGCATATGATATAGCTGATCGTATATCTAAATTGATTCCACTTGGAGCTCAAGGCTTCCCTATGACTATTGATCGTGCGCTTGAGGAAGTTCCTGAACTAAAGGAAGCCTATGAAAAAGAGCCTGATACAAAAAGAATTATTGATATGGCAAAGAAGATTGAAGGCTGTGCAAGACACATCTCTGTGCATGCTGCCGGTGTAGTTATCTCTCCTGATGCACTAACAGAGCATGTACCTCTACAGTACGATACCAAGAGCAAAGAAGATGAAAATGGTAATCCAATACGAAAGATCATTACCCAATATGATATGCATGCTGTTGGAGAAGATGGAGTGGGTCTACTTAAATTCGACTTCCTTGGAATCAAAAACCTTTCAATACTTGCTGATGCTGTTGAGCGTGTAAAGAAAATTGATGATATAGATATTGATATTGAAAATATTCCACTTGATGATAAAAAGACATTTGAGATGCTTGCTCGTGGAGAAACTACTGGTCTCTTCCAGCTTAATGGTAGTGGTATGACTAAGTTTCTAGTTGAACTTAAGCCAAGTAGAATACATGATATCAACGCTATGGTGGCGCTATACCGTCCAGGTCCTCTAGAATCTATTCCCCAGTACATTGAGAGAAAGCATGATGAATCGAAAGTGGAATATCTAGATCCTAGAATGAAAGATATTCTTGATATGTCTTATGGAGTTATAACCTACCAGGATGATGTTATGATGATCGCTATTAAACTTGCTGGATACTCTTGGCTCGAAGCTGACAAGCTTAGAAAAGCTATGGGTAAAAAGATTCCAAAAGAAATGGAAGAGCAAAAGGAAAAACTACTTTCTGGATTCGTTAAGCATGGTATGGGAAGAAAGAACGCCAATACATTATGGAAGCTAATCGAGCCGTTTGCGGCGTATGGGTTTAATAAATGTTTAACTGGTGATACTAGAATTACTGACTCTAGAACTGGTAAGGTGTTTACTATTGAGGAGGTGTACAAGAGTAATAAAGTGATTAGTTTACATTCTTTAGACAAAAAACTTAAACTCAATGAACACAAAATCAGTGCAGTAATGGAGAATGGTAACAAGAAGGTATTCGAACTAATAACAAAGTCCGGCAGAAGAATACGAGCTACAGCAAATCACCCATTCTATACCTTCTCTGGATGGAAGAATTTAGAAGATATTACACTTGGTCAAAGGATAGCTGTGCCAAGAACACTTAATAATATTAATGGTAAGACATCAGAGACCCATAAAGCCGCTGTACTTGGATATCTAATTTCTGAAGGTAACCTATGTCATCCACATGGCGTATATTTCTACTCTACCAAACAAGAAGAGGTAGACGACTTTATTAAGCATGCAAGTAAGTTTGATAATTCTAAATTTACGATAGATCACAGCAAGTCTGCGATGTCGGTATATTGCGGTCAGAAGGATCAAAGCAAAGGTAATAGTATAATGCAGTGGATTAAGGATGAAGGTATATATAACCACAAGGCTACTGAGAAGTATTTACCAAGTTCTGTGTTTGAGTATGACAATAAATCACTCTCAATTCTACTCGGAAAGATGTGGCAAGGTGATGGATGTATTAGTATAAGCAATGATCAGGTATACTATGCGACGAGTTCTATTAAACTAGCTGAGAACGTACGACATCTTCTATTAAGACTTGATATGCTATCTACAATACATACCAAGAAATTTAAGTATCGTGGTGGGATAAAAATTGGATATACAATTGTCGTATCTGGTAAACAGAACTTAATTAAGTTTAAAAATAGTATTGGTAAATATCTAGTTGGCAAGAAAAGCGAGGATATAGATAAGTTAATTACCAAGACAAAAGACCTAGAAGATAGTCCGGCAAGAGGTACAAAAGATACTATCCCTGCTGATGTTATATCTATAATTAAAGACGAGATGGCAAGAATGGATATAGGTGTTAAGGAGCTGTCCAGAAAGATTAATATAGCTCCTAGGCTACTATCTGCCGACAAAAACAAGGTTGGGTATCAAAGAGGTGTTATCTATAAAATCGGTAAAGAACTCAATTCACAAAAATTACTTGATCTAGCAACGTCAGATATATACTGGGATGAGATAGTATCAATTGAAAGTGTAGGAACAGAAATGACTTATGATCTAACCATCGAGCCAGACCACAACTTCGTTGCAAACGATATAATAGTTCACAATTCTCATGCTGCAAGTTATGGTCGTGTTGCGTACCAGACTTCATACATGAAGGCTAATTATCCTGCAACATATATGTCTGCTGTATTGAGTGCTGACTCAGGAGATGTAGAGAAGATCGCTGAAACTATTTCAGAATGTAAGAGAATGGGTATACCAATATTACCTCCTGATATCAATGAGAGTTTTAGTCAGTTTACCGTTATAAAGAACAATGAAGATAGAACTAAGGATACTATTAGATTTGGACTAGTGACTATCAAGAACTTCGGACAAGGTATAGCAACTGCAATAATTGAAGAGAGAAAGAAAAATGGAAAGTACAAGGATCTTACAAACCTATTGGATAGGGTTAAAGACAAGAATCTAAACAAGAAATCACTTGAAGCATTAATAAAGTCTGGTGCTCTAGACAGCTTTAACATTGATCGAGGAGTATTGATAGCAAATATTGAAACATTACTTGCACATAACAAAGAAAAAGGTAAACAAGCTGACAACCAAGATTCCCTATTCGGTCTAATGTCAGATACTACAAGTATCCCTACACTAAAACTTGCAGAAGTGCCTAATGTAGAAGCTCGAGAAAAACTAGCATGGGAGAAAGAATTACTTGGGCTATACATCTCAGGTCACCCACTGGATAGATACAAGGATGTTATCTCAAAGCGCGATATGGATATAAAGAAAGCAATTGAGACACTGAAGGATGGAGCTGAAGTAACTCTAGCTTGTATAATTGAAGAGATACGCCCTATCACAACAAAGAAAGGTGATGCTATGGCATTTGTTAAAGTCGCTGACTTTACTGGAGAACTCGATACTGTTGTATTCCCTAAGGTATTGGCTGAATTTAGAACTGCATTTACTCCTGATAAGTGTTTAGCATTGAAAGGTAAGATGTCTGAAAGGAATGGACAAAAGAGTATGATAATTGAGAGAGTGAAGGTGTTGAATTAAAAATAGCCTGTGCAAACCAACGCGCAGGCTACTAAAGCTGATCAATAGAAATACTTAAACAACTCAACACCTAACTCTAGGTTAACGCCCTGTAGGCTTGCAGATATTTTGCGTCTGGGCTTCCCAAAATCAACAAGGCATCCTGCAACTCCTTTCTGTCCAAATACACTAGGCTCGACCGCAAATGATATACTCCTGAGCGACTTCAGAAAAGCCAACTCAGCGACTGTAGAAAATACATCTTTACCCAGCTGTCCCTTATCTGATTCCAAAACGGCGAGATTCAAAACCTCGTCAACACTCAGGCTACATTCTAACGCATTTGGAAGAAGAGATGCTATAAATAGAAGGGTTTTAGGATCCCTAATGTCTTTTCTACCGAAAAGCAGTGTTATGGAAATATAAGGTCCGAAGAATTCAGCTTGAACCTCAATAAAAGTTTCCGGGTGCAAAGTGGCACCAGAAACATTAATCTTGTCAGTAGGTATCCTCAACATACTTGCATTTGAATTCGATCACATCGAGCGACTTGACGGTTCGTCCATTGTTTTTGGAAATGTTCAAATTCAGGATAAAACTATAACAGTTATGACACTTAGTCAACCCCTCCTCATATACATATAAAAATGTTAAAGTTACTCACATGGAAAAATTAAATATAGAACACATTCGTCATACATTGGCCCATTTGCTTGCTTCAGCGGTTACCGAGATGTACCCATTGACCAAGAACACCATTGGACCAGCTATTGATAATGGTTTCTATTACGACTTCGAATTCCCTGCTGATATTAAGATATCAGACAAGGATCTAGTAGGTATTGAGAAGAAGATGAAAGGACATCTAAAGTCTTGGACTAAGTTTACTCATAAAGAAGTAAGACCTGAGGAAGCAAGAGAGATATTCAAGAGTAATGAATACAAGCTTGAGTTAATTGAAGAGATCATAAAGAAGGGAGAGAAAATTACCCTATACACTTGTGGTAACTTTACTGATCTATGCCGTGGAGGACATACAGAGAATCCTGCAAAGGATATTCCGAATGATTCATTCAAGCTTTCAAGAGTAGCTGGAGCATATTGGAGAGGAGATTCTGACAAGACAATGCTTACACGTATATATGGTCTTGCATTCCATACTAAACTTGAGCTTGATGACTACGAAGCAGCTAGAATCGAAGCTGAAAAGAGAGATCATAGAAAGATCGGTAAAGAAATGGACCTATTCACAATCTCTGAACTTGTAGGTGGAGGTCTACCGCTATTTACTCCTAAAGGATCAGTATTGCGAGATGTACTTGGATCATACTCACAGGAGTTACAAGGTAAGCATGGGTTTGAGAGAGTTTGGACACCTCACATGGCTCGTGTAGAGCTATACAAACATTCAGGACACTATGATAAGTATCCTGAGAGATTTGAGGTTACAAGTGCTGAGAGTAGTGACGTGTTTATGCTAAAGCCTATGAACTGTCCTCATCACGCTCAGCTATTCGCCCGTAAGCCATGGAGTTACCGTGATCTACCTGTTAGATACATGGAGAATACTACAAACTACAGAGACGAGAAGCATGGTGAACTACATGGACTATCTAGAGTTCGTTCCCTGTCCCAAGATGACGGACATGTATTCTGTCAGGAGACTCATATAGAAGATGAGATTAGAAATATCATCAATATGATTAAGGAATTGTATTCTGCACTTAAGCTTTCATATAAAGTAAGACTTTCTTTCAGAGATGATAGTGATAAGTTTTTGGGAAGTAGTGAAATGTGGAAACTAGCTGAGGATACAATCTCTAGAGTAGCAAAGGAAGAAGGATTGGATACTGTAGCAGGACCTGGTGAAGCTGCATTCTACGGACCAAAGCTCGACTATCTAGTAACTGATGCATTAGGACGTGAATGGCAGTGCGCAACAATACAACTAGACTTCGTTCAGCCTGAGAGATTTGGACTATCATATACAGACAAAGATGGTAAGGAGAAGAGACCAGTTATGATACACAAGGCTCTACTTGGTTCTCTTGAGAGATTCATCTCAGTATACATAGAACATACATCTGGTAACTTCCCTCTTTGGCTAGCACCAGTGCAAGTTAAAGTAATACCTGTTGGAGAAGATCATCATAAAAAGGCAGTCGAGATATATGATGCACTTAAGAAGGAATCTGTAAGAGTTGAGATTGATCTATCTGATGAAGGATTCGGTAAAAAAGTTAGACAAGCAAAACTATGCAAAGCTCCATACTTTATCATTATCGGAGACAAGGATATTGCGGTAAGCAAGGTAACACTGGAGAGTAGAGATCAGGGACAGATCGGACAGGTGGATGAAAAAGAGGTTATAGAGAGAATTGTTAAGGAGATTAAAGAGAGGAAATAAAAAACCGCCCCTGACCTAGTCTGGGGCGATTGTGTTTTTCGCGAGTTTGAGAATTTCCACATGGGACATTCCCAATTGCTCGCGTATTCTGATTCGTTCGTGTTCTTCTTCTTGAGAAAGTTCCGCTCTGCTTTCCTTCAAGCAAATCTCAGCGTAACGCATGACCAGAGGGTGAATTCCGTTGTCATTCACGGCAACCCTCCTTTCTCATGAGAAGCTCGAACGCTGTAGTTATGGCAAACTTGCCATACCCCGCACGCCCTGAAACAGAAACGGCGTTGATCCATGATGAATCATGACCGAATCTCTTAAGGTTTCTGGCAAGCACGTTAATACTCACCATAGTGGCCTCGTGTGTGTTGTGACGAGTTACATCAGCCGACACTTTGTCGAGCATATCATCACTCGAAACAGCGATCTCGAAACGGCAAACCGTTTCCGTATACCGCACCGACATGTCAAACATGTCTTTGAGCAGACCCTCGAGGATCTCATTACCTGAGCACTGCTGCTCGAGTAGAGAGATCGACACGTATTTATTCCGCATATCTACGTGCTCTTCACTATACTCTCGAGCTCTTTGCTCGACCAAGGCAGAAGTGTGCATATTGTCAAAAATCAGTTTTACCTATGAGGTTATATATTCCTTTACTTAAGTATTGGATAACCTCTATGTATATATTATATCATAATATACGATATAGTCAACTACTAAAAAGACCCATATTTCTATGGGTCTTTTTAGTGTATATTTTGCTATTAAATCTTGTTCTTGTTATATACCAAGTATATTACTGTGAAGAATAGGATTAGTATTACAAGTACCGCAACCCATCCCCAAGGCACATTCTCTAGAGAGAATAGTGATGAGATAGTTGTTACTGTCTTGCTCTCCTTCTCTACAACCTTAACTGGTTCCTTAACATATTTAATAACTGGAGCTGTGTATACCGGAGTAGTTGGATATGGATTTGTATATACACCTGTAGGTATACCCACTAGTACTGAGTTAGAACATAGTTGTGTTACGTTCTGTGTTCCAGAGCGTACTGTAACTGATGCTGTCTTAGTACCTGCACCATTGTATCTAATATCAAGTGATCTAGAAGTTCCACGTATATCATCACTTCCGTACCAGTTATATCTATAACTTCCGTTACCTCCAGATACATATGCTTGCCATGTTACAGAAGTTCCAACTGGAGCAAATGTAGTATTAGCTGAACAAGTAACTGTTAGAGGATAGTCATAGTCTCTATTTCTATAGTTTCTGTTGTAATCATAATCGTAGTCATAGTCATAACGATAGTTTCTATCATTGTAGTTATCGTTATAATCATAAACCTCTACACTACTACAATTTCTTGTAACAGTCTGACCACCAGAACTTACGATAACTGAAGCACTCTTAGTACCACCTGAACTATATCTCTTTGAAATACTTGATCCAGTACCATCAAGTCCGTTTGTACCTGACCATGTAATATAGTAATTACCATTTCCACCATAGGCAGATGCTCTCCATGTTACAGAGTCATCAACGTTTGCACGAGATGTAGTTGGATAACAAGAAACTCCTAACTGAGTTGTATAGTTATCATTGTAATTATAGTTAGGAGTTCCACCATTGTTTGTAGGTGCTCCATTAACTACACCTCCTGGTGAGTTAACGTTACTATTAACGTTATTACTGTTTGTGTTGTTTATAACACTAGGCTCATTATCACATGCAAAAAAACATGCTGGGTCAATTAGTCTACCGAAATCAAATCCTGCGTTAGCATGATTTGGTGTGGCAATGAATGCCAAGGCTAGGATAGCTAAAATAATAGTTTTTTTCATAATGTTTGTATTAGTCATAACTCTAATATTGTATATCATTTTATATTATATGTCAATAGTTGCTTTTTTAGCGTTAGATTGAATGAACATTTTACGGCTAGGAACATCAGTTCCCATGAGCATATCAAATACCTTATCAGCATCAGCTGCATCATCGATATTAACCTGACGTAGTATTCTCTTCTCTGGGTCCATAGTAGTCTCCCAAAGCTCATCCGCATTCATCTCTCCAAGTCCCTTGTATCTCTGTATTGATATCTTTTGCTTCTTTGAACCAGCTTCAATTCCATCTTCTGTGTTCTCTAGTGTCTCATCTACAGTTGATTGTATTTCAGTATTCTCGATAACATCATTCATGGCATCAATTTCTTTTCCAAGAGCCTTGTTCTTCTCTTCTTCGGAATAGAAATACATTATCTCTTTACCTCTCTTAACTTTGTATAGTGGTGGTTGAGCAATGTATACATAACCTCCTTCAATTAGTGGTTTGAAGTATCTGTATAGCAGAGTAAGGATAAGTGTTCTGATGTGTGCTCCGTCAACGTCAGCATCTGTTGCAAGAATTATCTTATGATATCTTAACTTAGAAATATCGAATGTATCTCCAATTGCTGTTCCGAAAGCAAGAACTAGGTTCTTAATCTGCTCAGATCCGAGCATACGATCAAGTCTTGCTCTTTCAATGTTTAGAATTTTTCCTCTTAGTGGAAGGATGGCTTGTGTACGACGATCACGTCCTGTCTTTGCAGTACCTCCAGCAGAGTCTCCCTCTACGATGAATAGCTCTGACTCAGATGCATCATTTGTCTGACAATCAGCTAGCTTACCAGGTAGTGTCATTCCCTCTAGAGCTCCTTTTCTAAGCACACTATCCTTTGCAGCCTTAGCAGCCTTACGTGCCTTCATGGCAAGGATAACTTTCATTATCATAGCCTTAGCATCATCAGGATTCTCTTCTAGGAATGCAGCGAATGCTTCTCCGAATACTGTAGATACAGCACTCTGTGCTTCAACTGATCCAAGCTTAGCCTTAGTCTGTCCTTCGAATTGAATTTCACGAAGCTTAACAGAGATAACTACAGTAAGACCTTCTAGAGCATCGTCTCCAGTAAAGCTATCCTCTCCATCCTTAATAAGATTGTTCTTCTTACCATAACTATTTAGTGTACGTGTTAGAGCAGTCTTAAATCCTGTAACGTGAGTTCCATGTTCAGGTGTATATATGTTGTTTGCGAAAGCAAGAATACGAGCAGAGATATCATCAGCATATTGTAGAGCAATTTCTACTGATTCAACTCCTTCAACTTTCTTCTCAACATAGAATATATTCTTATGAATTGGTTTTAGTATCTGGTTGTTGAACTTAACTAGAGATGTAAGACCATTCTCGAAATAGAAAGTCTGAGATGGAACTTGTAGATTAAGTGACTCTAGATATGTCACTGTCTCGTCTACTTCCAAATCCTTTGCTTCTCTTGCATCGATAACTGTAATTCTAAGTCCTTTAACTAGATATGCTTGCTGACGTAGAGAGTTTACAACTCTATTAAAATCAAATTTAACTTCCTTGAAGATAATTACATCGGGCTCAAAAGCGACTATTGTACCGTGCTCTTTTGTCTTACCAACTTTCTTTACTGAATACTTCTTCTTTCCTTGAGAATATTCCTGAGTATATATATCTCCGTCTTTATGTACCCAAACTTGTGTGTATACAGACAGAGCATTAACCACAGACGCTCCCACTCCGTGTAGACCTCCAGATACTTTGTATCCACTCTCATCTCCTCCGAACTTACCTCCAGCATGTAGAACTGTCATGATAGTTTCTAGAGCAGAAACTTTAGTTGCCTTATGAACATCAACAGGTATACCGCGTCCGTTATCTACAACTCTTACTCTGTTGTTTGGAAGTAGCGCAACCTCAATATGATTAGCAAAACCACCCATCGCCTCATCGCGTGAGTTATCGAATATCTCTGTAATTAGGTGATGTAGACCATCTGGACCTGTAGTACCGATATACATACCAGGACGCTTACGTACGGGCTCTAGACCCTCAAGAACTTGGATGGAATCAGCACCATAATTATCTTTCTTTTTTTCTGGATCTTTAGCCATATTTTTGTTATTTATGTCCTCAAATTATACCAAATTTTAGGGGTTAAATAACTATTGACATTGAGCTAATTTGTATGTACTATATAGATGCTGGCAAACTGTGCGTCGCCAGAATTGGTCTCAGACAGTAGTTTGGGATATCAGCACATTACATCAGTTAGTTATGAGTGAAACGAAACAAATGACCCTGGATAGGGCTCGAGAAATTGCGCTTGAAATCGGCCACTACAAGGCACGGACAAGGAAGTTGGAGATTGATCCAACCAGTGAAGGATATTTCGAGAGAATGGCCCGCAAGTTTGACATTACCGTTGAGGATGCGAAAACATACTTCCTTCGTGTAATGCTTCAAGGCTCTGTTGGAACAATTACATCAGGAAGACTTGGAGGCCTTCAGGGTATACAAGACTATAGCGAACTAAGTATCTGCAAGCGTGTCGCATTGAAAATCCTACAGGCGATTGAGGTAAGCCTGGATCCACGTAATTCCAGAGAGTGGATTGCAAAACTCTCAAAGGAAACTAGGGTTTCTGAAAACGAAATTGAGGAACTCTATATCAGATTTGTCATCCCAGTAATAATCGCAAAGATTATGGGATGGAAAGAGTGCCACATAACGACCAACTAGGGAATCGACAGCAAACAGCCCCGTCTTCGGACGGGGTTTTTCTATCTTACCTCCCAGCCTTTCTCTTTAACACTTGAATATAGAGATTCCATTACTACAGATACTTCAGCATCGGTTAAAGTCCTATCACTAGCTTGAAATATCATTCTGAATGCAAGAGATTTTTTACCATCCTTCTCAAAGTTATCAAACAAGTCTGGACCTTTAACTAGAGGAGAAGAAGTTAATGATTTTTTAATAACATCCATCACCTCATTCTCAGTAACACCTGAATTAACAAATATAGCTATGTCGCGAGAAATAAATGGATATTCTGAGAATGGTTTAAATTGTACTCTACTTCCCTTTTGTATTTTTATTGAATCGAGATTTAGATTTGTATTAACTCTATTTAAATTAATTACATTAACTATATTTTGATTAATACTTACTTCCAACTTAGTATTTAGTATCGCTTCAAGTTCCTTGATTACATTCTCTAGTTCAGTCTTTATAACCTGATCCTTGTTCTTTATCTTCTTTACATACTGAATACTAAAACATAGATCTAGTTGTTCACCTGTCTTTGGGAATACCTTTCCAATCTCAAATGTCTTAACTACATCAAGTCCTAGTAATGGAGCATTCTTAACACTAGACTCTATAGACTTCTCCATATTCTCCACAAGACTCTTCCTCAAGTATCCCTTATCAGAAGCCATAGGATACGCTACCTCAATATCTCCTTTGTTGGTAAATGATCTAGTTTGTATTTCACTAAAACCTTTCTCTACGAAGAAATCCTTTACCCTCTCTATGACCAAATACTCTTGTGAGAATACATTATTTGTCTTTAGCTTAGGAACGATACTAACAACCATATCAAGTCCATTAATTCTCCCGATCTCATCGATAATATCTTCAGCAATTATTAAATCTAATCTTTCTGATGGAGGAGTAACTGTATATACTCCATTTTCTTCTTGAACTTTACAATTCAACTTTGTAAGTATTTCTATTGCTCTTTCTTTAGAGATTGTATAGTTAAGTATTGATTCAATATTTAAATGACTAACAGTAACATTCCATTCTTTCTGAATATTAGTATACACATCATTGTATCCATCAATTGAATACTTAACATTTGATTTTGATAGTATATCTAGAAATACTGATATACCCCTAGTTGTTAACTCTGGAGTTATCTCATTCTCAAATCTCTTTGATGAATCATTGCGTATACCAACTGCAAATGAAGTCTTTCTTACAGAAACTGGATTGAAGTTAGCAGCTTCTAAAATTATATTCTTAGTATTTAGAGTTACCTCTGCTCTCTTACCACCCTTAACTCCAGCTATAGCTAACGGACCTACATTGTCTGCTATTACAAGTTGATTACTCTTTAATGTTATCTCATCTCCATTTAGAACTTGTATTGCTTCTCCTTCTTTAGCTAGTCTAACTGTAATACTACCCTCCACCTTATCAGCATCAAAAGCATGTAGTGGTTGTCCTGTATCAAACATTGCATAGTTTGTAGCATCCACTATTAAGCTTATAGATCTTCCACCTATAGCTTCCAAACTATTCTTCAACCAAAGTGGAGATTCGGTATTCGAGATATTAGATATCTTAAGTGCAGAATATCTTCCACATAGTTCACTATCTAGTTTTACAAAACTATCCTTTGTTACTTCGCTATTAAAAACACTTTGATCCTTAAGACTTAGTCCTAGTATTGTACATAGGTCATAGGCTACTCCTCTATGAGAGAGCATATAGTGGGCGCGGTCAGGAAGAACCTTAAGGTCAAATACGGTATCGTTTGTAATTTTCTCTACTCCCTCTACTTCAGAAGATTTCAAAGTCAAAGCCTCAATGATTTTTTCATCACTTGGAAGTGTTTCTACTATATGATTTTGTAACCAAGATTTAAGGATTTTCATACTAGAATTGATTAATGAATCTTAAGTCTCCATCAAACATCATTCTTACATCTGGAATATTGTTTTGTCTCATTACCAACCTATCTATACCGAACCCAAATGCAAATCCCTTCCACACATTAGAATCTATCCCAGCAGCCTTTAGTACATTAGGATGTACCATACCTGCACCACCCATCTCAAGCCACTTACCGTTGAATAGCATATCAACTTCAACACCAGGTTCTACGAATGGAAAGAAGCTTGGTCTAAAACGGATTATAACGTCATCTCCGTATAGTTTCTTAAGGAAATGCTCTACAGTACCTTTTAGGTGTCCTAGTGATACGTCCTTGTCTATATACAAAGCTTCAAGCTGTGAGAATTGCGCTTCATGTGTAGCATCAGTTGCTTCATTTCTAAATACTTTTCCAGGCACGATAATTGCACAAGGTAGATTATCCTTGTTCTTCTCAAGAAATCTTACTTGAACAGAAGATGTCTGTGTTCTCATTACTGGGCGGTTTGCTACATCCTTCTCTTTTGTCTTTATCCAAAAAGTATCCTGCATATCACGTGATGGGTGATCTTTAGGAATGTTTAGAGCATCAAAGTTATGATATTCATCCTCAAGTTCTGGGCCTTGTTCTACAACGAATCCCATTTCAGAGAAAATACCCACAACTTCTCGTGTAAATTGTGTTAATGGGTGTAGATGTCCTTTCTCTTCTTTCATGAGATTAATATACCAAAAATACCGACGGGAGGCTAATTAGCGAGATAGGGCGTAGTTAATGTATCGAGGGTTGTCGATATAACCAATGAACTGGTTTCCTCCTGTTGTATTACATGGAGCTGCAGATGACACGTCGTATCCTATACAAACATCATTATCATTAAAAGCAGATAGCGCTCCACCGACCGTAGCAGCACTTGTTATTAGTTTACCGTCTATGTATATTTTTGCATATTGTGTCCCTCCACTATCAGGCTCAACAACACCGGCCACATGATGCCATTTGTTTTGTGCTATTAGACCAGATGCGGTTGATATCGATCTAACACCACCGGCATAGTAATAGAAAGTTATTGAACCGTTGCTATTCAAAAACAGTCTTTGGTATCCAATTACACTTATTATATTTTGATTATTCGAAGATATTGTTTTTATCCAAGCTGATATTTGGAAACCTTTATCGGAAGGTGCGTAATCAGGATTAGTATTAGCTCCAAAATTAGCGACTACATGATATACAGAAGGGCCTGGGGATGGAAAGAGTAGTGAACTACCCATTCCACTAGCAGGTACATCTGAACTTATTGTTGCATTAGTCACAACTCCATTTATACTTCCACTCTCATTAAGCATCGTTGTGCCTCCAGTTATAGCGTCAAAATCAAAAGCTAGTGGTCCGAGATTATGTGTACGATCTACGTATCCAGCATAACTCAACCCAGCACTAATTCTTCCCTTCTCTCTTGCAACTCCTACACTAGCCAATACTACAGACGACAGTAGGCCGATAATTGAGATAACTACTAGTAATTCTATTAGTGTAAATCCTTTATTTAATTTCATGCTTGAAGTATAGCACGTACTCCCTATAGGTATCCACAACTTTCTTTGGAGCCATCTCCCAGATTTGAACTGGGGACCTTCGCTTTACAAAAGCGTTGCTCTACCAACTGAGCTAAGATGGCAAACATTATTTCCTAACAACCTCCTCTACCTCCTTTCCTGAAATACTTTTTAAATAGAATGAGGAACCTCCATTTCTATTTATCTCACCCCTACCTCTCACCATATCTATAACCTTCTTAGATGGTGCATGGGCATGGGCCTTCTTGTAAGCCCATATGTAGGCATTACGTGCCCATGTGAGAATATGATACGCAATCCATTGAATAAGTGCAAGTGCACTTCTTCTATTTATGTATGATATATATCTTTTTAAAGTACTATGATACTCTCTTACCTTGTGATTATTCTTATCTGCAATCTTTGAAATAAATGATCTTTTACCTGTCTTTATTTCTGACACCTTAAATGCAATCATTCCGACTATTCCTAGAAACGATATATAGAAAGATATTATTGAGGTATCAAAAAATACTGACATGTTATTTCTCCAAAACCGCAAAGCGGTGGAAACGAGCAATTGCAATCTTCTCTCCAAACTTCTGTCCAGCAGCTAGAACTAGAGCGTCTATTGTTATATCAGGATTCTTAATGAATGCCTGATTAAGCAATACCTGCTCTCCAAAGTATGTTGATAGCTTACCTTCAAGAATCTTGTCTTCCATCTCCTTTGGAACCTTCTTTCCACTATCAGCAATCTCCTTTAAGAATACTTCTTTAGCTGTATTCTTGTCTTCCTCCTTGATCTCATCCTTGTTTAGAAACTTTGGATTAGCAGCTGTAACATGCATAGCAATATCACGAGCTAGTGTTTTAAACTCCTCGTTTCCAGATACGAAGTCTGTCTCACATACAAGTTCAACTAGAGCAGCTACACGTCCTGTAGAGTGAACGTATGCTTGTACTATACCTGCACCGAAAGTTCTATCACTTTTCTTTGCAGCAAGTTCACCACTTTTCTTTCTAAGAATTACACGTGCCTTCTCCATGTCTCCACCTGATTCCTCTAATGCTTTCTTACATTGCATCACTGAAATTCCAGTAGAGTCTCTTAATTCTTTTATTTGTTCTGTGGTGATCATATTATTTATATTAAAACTAATAATACACTTACAAACCGAAACTATGCCTTCTTCGCAGCGTAGTATGCCTTTGAAATTTCCTGAACAAAGAAGTTAACACTTGTTTGTGATGAATCGTTTCCAACTATTGGGAAATCTAGGAACTTGATATCACAATCTGATCCAGCTAGAGCGATAACTGTAATTCCCATATCCTGAGCTTCTTTAACAGCTGTCTTTTCCTTCTTTGGATCAACTACAAAAATAGCTTTTGGTAAATCCTTCATTGATACGATTCCAGTAAAGAATCTTTCTAGGTTAGCGATCTCACGATCGATAAGTAGTCTCTCTTTCTTAGTATATTTAGCCAACTCTCCCTTCTCTCTTTCAGTTGTAAGCTTCTCTAGCTTCTCAACTCTCTTTCTGATCTGTATGAAGTTAGTTAGAGTTCCTCCAATCCATCTTCCATCAACATAGGGCATGTTTATTGATAGCGCTCCTGACTTTACAGCGTTGCGAGCTTCACTCTTACCTCCTACGAATAGGATTGACTTACCTTCCTTAGCTAGAGATTCAACATATGCCTTTGCCTTTTCAAGCAAAACCTCTGTCTTTTCTAGATCAAATATCTCTACTTTGTTTTTAATACCAAAAATGTATGGGGCTACTGTAGGATGTCTTCTAGTCTTTGAAAAACCAAAATGAGCACCTGCCTTAAACATGCTTTCTATCTTAGGATTGTTTGTTATTGTTGACATAAATATTGTATAGGAGAGTGTAACAAATAGAGGGGTAATTTGCAAATTTTAATCGGTCACCTCCTCCCCTTCGGTTACAACGCCAGACTTACTTACAGTTTGCAACTTTTCGATAATATCATCAAGCTTACCAGCCATAATGGTATGTATATTACTCCAAGACTCCTTAATTCTATGGTCAGTTATACGATCCTGAGGGAAATTGTATGTACGGATCTTCTCAGATCTATCTGCAGTACCTATCTGTCCCTTTCTATTAGCACTGAATTTCTTAGCTTCCTCCTCTTCCTTTAGAGCTGCCAGCTTAGCTGTAAGTATACTCATGGCCATTTCACGGTTTGCAGACTGACTACGCTCTGCTGTAGCACGCACATCAAGACCTGTAGGAATATGCACTATACGCACAGCTGTTTCCACCTTGTTAACGTTCTGTCCTCCTTTTCCTCCTGCTCTAGAGAACTCTACATGTAGTTCTGAGGGATTAATCTCAAACTTAACCTTCTTGCGTATTGGTAGAATAGCGACCGATGCTGTAGAAGTATGTACTCTACCCATTTTCTCAGTTGCAGGTATTCTCTGTACACGATGAACTCCAGTCTCAAACTTAAGTAGTTCGTATACTGTCTTACCTCGTATTTCTAGCGTTAAGTCATCTATCATCTTTGTAGACCATCCTTGAGTCTCTGAATATCTCTCATACATCTCAAGTAGTTCACGAGCAAAGATGTTAGCTTCATCTCCTCCAGCTCCAGCACGTACTTCAAGGATTAGTTCTGTAGGGTTCTCTATCTCCTCCTTCTCAGATTCAACTATCGCCTTTATCTGCTCCTCTGTATTCTTCTTTTGCTCTGCAATTGAATCTAGATCAGCCTGTGCAAGTTCCTTCATTGAAGGATCCTTTTCGATCATAGATAATATGTCAGCTTCGTCTTTTAAAAGCTTTTCATATATTTCAGCTAGAAATGCTGTCTTATGGTTTTTCTTATGTTCTTCGAGATTCATTTAAGCTTCCTTTGTGGAAGTCTTCTTTGAAGGCTTTGAAACTGCTTTTGACTGACGAGACTTGAACTTCTCAACACGTCCAGCACTATCTAGTGTCTTTTCTTGGTTAGTATAGAAAGGATGAGATGAACTTGAGATTTCTACATGGTATGCAGGATACTCTTTTCCGTCTGTGAACTTAACTGTTTCCTTAGTTTTAATAGTTGAAGAAATAAGAAACTGAACTCCGTTTGAATTATCAACGAAGACTACTGGTCTGTATTCCTTTGGATGGATGTCTTTTTTCATATATTTATAAAATAGACTTTATCATAATCCCTGTAAAGGGTCAATCATAGTTCTCTGTATAGTATCTGCCTTAACCATAACCTGATCCCCATAGAAAACATTGGCCGGAACTCTACCTGGTGTGCAAGCAGCACCTGAGTAGTATCTACATGCCGCGTTTCTCTCTGCAGAATATGTAGAAGCTCCGGCCCCCAAGTTACGCATATATACAGCAGTTGCCATGAATGCATGTTGAGGATTCCAAGGGTCTACATAGTCTCCATCTAGACCTATAAGCTTACCCACAGAATCTTTAAAAAGTTCCCATGTAGAGGGTATAAATTGTGAAGGTCCCATTCCACCTCCAAATCCTCTTCCGATATAATACTTATGTTCTGGCGGACACGATACTGGAGTCATTTTCCAATCTCTTCCAAGTCTTTCTGTTATGTCTTCAAAAGCGACTGTATCACTTGCTCTCTTGCTTGTATCTCCAGTTGGCTTTGCATACATAACTCTTTCGAAAGCTGTACCTGTATTCTTTCCTGCTCCGTTTCCCGTCTTAAGATCTGTTACTAAACACGACCCAACATCCTTACCTAAGTTGGATTCTTGGGTAAGGATTGCAAGAAGGAACGCTGGTCTGACTCCAGTAACCTTTGAAGCCTCATTTGCATATCTCAAAGCATCCCCAAATGGAATCGCTGCAGCATCACGCAATGAGAAAAGTGCTGCACGAATCTCGGCAGCTTTAGCCTTCTTCTTAGCTAACTCTTGAGCGTAAGTAACTTCATTACCTCTACTTATAGCAAGCAATCTCTGTTTCTCTTTTTCATTAGATTCGATACTCTTCTTCTCAGATTCAATAACCGCCTTAGCATCAATTTCTTGATCCTTTCTTTTACTTAAAGTATTTTTCTCTGACTCGGTCTGTGTTTTGTTATCTCTAATTTCTTCAAATGTCTCTTTTAGTGATTGCTGTACTGATTCAAAGTTATCTAGATCAATAAATACCTGTGACAGGTTATCACGAGCTAGAAGAAATTCAGCAAGCGAGTATGAGTCCACCTCACTAGTCTTTCTCATTATCTGTCTTAATGTCTCCTTACCTCGATTTATATTTCCCTCTAAATCATTAATCTTCTTCTGCTTGTTATTTATATCCTTTCCCAACCCCTCAATGACAAGATTTTTAGCTTTAATATTCAACTGTGCTGCCTTTATCTTAGTACTTAATATAGTTATATCTCGAGTGATTGATGCACTCTGATTTTGTGTCTCAGCAAGTATCTTTTCAGTCTCTGCTTGCTCCTTTTCCACCTGAGCTAATTCTTTCTTTAATCTAGCCTCTCTTTGATCTGTAGTCTCAGTAGTTTGTGCATGTGAGAATATTGGAGACAGTGCAAAAAGCAATATTAAAATATATAGTGACTTCACTTTCATGGATATATTGTAACATACAAAAAAGGACCTTGCGGTCCCTTTCTGCTATTTCTTTGTTTCCTCCTCCACAACCTCTTCTCCTTCCTTTGCTTCCTTTCCTTTCTTTGTAACCTCAATTGCTGACATGTCGATAGGTTTTGCTTCCTCTACTTCTTCTTTAGCTTCAGAAACTGATGCTAGAATCTCATCTGCACCTGATATTAGAGTAACTCCAGCTGGTAGTTTGATATCCTTTGCTGTAATTGTACTTGAGAACTCTACAAGTGATGAAATATCAACTATTAGTTCGTGAGGTAGGTCACGTGGAGCTGCTTCGATTTCAAGATCACGGGCAACCTTAACTAGAATAGCACCCTTGTCCTTAACTGCTGGTGATACACCTGAGAACACTAGAGGGATATTAACCTTTACCTTCTTTCCTTTCTCGATAACATAGAAATCTGCATGTCTTGGTGCTCCTGTAACTGGATGAACATCAATATCATGTATTAGAGCTTCGTGCTCATCATTTCCCTGCTTTAGGATTATAACTGAAGACTCTCCTGCTTTCTTGTATGCTTTGATAAAATCGATTGTAGAAATAGTGATAGATGTAGCTTTTTCCTTTGGTCCGTAGAAAACAGCAGGAATTTTTCCGGCTTCTCTTAGGGTTTCTGGCTTAACCTTCATATCTCTTAGCTC
>CAZBLC010000003.1:0-61783 GCA_964492835.1 uncultured Candidatus Saccharibacteria bacterium | reverse complement strand
ACCCCCTATACATCCTCTTACGAGTTCGCAGGGAGCTGTGTTTTTGATAAACAGTTGCCAGAGATACTTTAGCTGCGGCCCCTTGAGTTAACAAAGGGCAAGCCTTATTCCGAAGTTACGGCTGATTTTTTGCCGAGTTCCTTGGAGACCTCTCACTCGTTCGCCTTGGTCTACTCGACCTGAACACCTGTGTCGGTTTGCGGTACGGTTCCTATATAGATAAGTTTAGAAGATTTTCTCGGAAGCGTGCTTTATAACATCCGCAAGGGCGAACCCTCACGTTTGCACTCTGCTCGGAATTGTCATTAAAGACACCACCCGGATTTTCCTAGGTGAATCCCCTACAGCATGCACTCAAATCCAATAACGAGCGTCATATACTACCCTTCGTCCCTCCGTCACTCTATATAAAAGTCATGGAATATTAACCATGTGTCCATCGGGTGCGGTTTTCACCATCCCCTTAGGCCCGACTAACCCTTGGCTGATTTACATAGCCAAGGAAACCTTGTTCTTTCGGCGTGCGGGATTCTCACCCGCATTGTGGTTACTTGTGCCAACATTCTTACTTCCAAACGCTCCAGCATGGCTCACGCCTTTGCCTTCAACGCAGATTGGAATACTCTCCTACCACTGTAAATTATCGAAATAAAATACAATCCTCAGTTTCGGTACTATGTTTAACCCCGATTATCTGCGGCGCAGAATCTCTCGATGAGTGAGCTGTTACGCTTTCTTTAAATGATGGCTGCTTCTAAGCCAACATCCTCATTGTTTGAGAAATTCAACCACCTTAAGTGTACTTAACATAGATTTAGGGACCTTAAATGGAGATCTAGGCTGTTTCCTTTTTGACGCATGGAGCTTAGCCCCCACCGTCTAACTGCTGAATAATTAATCCTCTGTATTCGGAGTTTGATAGGTCTTGTGATCTTGCGACCTGTCAAGACCTTCCAGTGCTCTACCCCAGAGGGGTACATTCAACGCTAGCCCAAAAGCTATTTCGGAGAGAACCAGCTATTACCAGATTCGATTAGCTTATCACTCCTTACCTCAAGTCATCGCAAAGAATTGCACAACTTTAGCGTTCGGTCCTCCATAATTCTTTCGAATCACTTCAACCTGCTCAAGGCAAGCTCATCTGGCTTCGGGTCTGATGCATACTACGAACGCGCTATTCACACTCGGTTTCCCTGTGGCTCCACGCTCTCGCGCTTAGCCTGCAGCATGCTTCAACTCGTTGGCTCATTCTTCAATAGGCACGCAGTCGAGGTATTGCTACCTCTTCTACTCCTTGTAAATATATGGTTTCAGGTCTATTTCATCGCCCTCACCGGGCTGCTTTTCACCTTTCCCTCACGGTACTTGTTCACTATCGGTCTTATAGAATATTTAGCCTTAGCGGTTAGTTCCGCCAGATTCCCCCGAGCTATTCGTGTCTCGAGGTACTCAAGAACAGAAACAAAGAAGACTTTTTGATTTCGACTACAGGGCTATCACCTTCTGGGGCTAGACTTTCCAGTCTATTCTTCTATCAAAAAATTTTGTAACTTCTCTTCCATAAATGGAACGTCTCTGCCTTACTACCCCCAACCTTTATCGCATTACAAGACTTACGTCCCATAATACGATAAAGGTTGAGTTTGGGCTCTTCCGCTTTCGCTCGCCGCTACTTACGAAATTCTTATTTAGTTTCTATTCCTCCAGGTACTGAAATGTTTTACTTCCCTGGGTGTGCATTAACATGTCAAGCACGTTAATTCTGACTCGAAGTCAGAGAGTTTCCTCATTCGGAAATTTTCGGATCAAAGGTTGCTAGGCACCTCCCCGAAACATATCGTCGCCAAGCCACGTCCTTCATCGCTTCTTATAAGCCTAGGCATCCACCATATACTCTTAAATTTCCCATTAGGAAATCTAAAAACCACAATTATTTGTCTACAACTACAACATACTGTTACGTGTATATATTCGAAAAAACCCTTTTTTAATATATACATTTCGCAGCATTACCTTTTTCCCAAACAGCCTCCTGATTGTTGAGACTGTTTGAGTATTCAATTTTCAATGTATCAGTCGTTCTGTCGTTACAAAAAACCGCTTTCGCGGCCAGTACCTACACTACTTAAAAAGCAATGTGAGTTATGGCCGTTTAATGTGATTTCTTAACATATTTCTGTGTAAGGGATAGTGTATACGAAGGCATAAAAGAAGTCAATAGGTAATAAAGAAAAACACATCTTTCGATGTGTTTTTCTTATAAACTCTATCTAGAATATTACTCCTTGTCTGAAACTGTGTGTATCAATTTCTCAAGCATTCTTCCTGCTACTTCCTTACCTCCAAGACCAAATGAAAGTCCTGTAGCTAGTGCTGCAGCAACTACGATACCCATAAATAGTGTCTGGATAAGTGCTGGTGCAATTCCAAGATGGAATAGTGCTGTTAGAAGTGCAAAGATCCAAATTGACCACTTTGCAATTGCTCCTAGTAGTGAAGCTGACTTAACATGAGCAGCTCTTGCTGATGCTACAACTAGCTTCTGTACTGTATCAGCTATTACAACTGAAACCATAAGTACTAGAACTGAAATGATAACCTGTGGTAGGTATGAAAGAACTACATCCTTCAAGAATAGGTTAACTTCTGTTAGACCTAGAATATCAAATGATGCAATCAAGAATACTACGATAACGAACCACTTGATAAGTGCTCCGATAAAGCGTCCTGAATTTAGCTTATGTCCTGATCTCTCAACTACATCCTCAAGACCAGCTGTCTTTAGAAGACTGTCTACCTTAAATGACTTAAAGATACCTTCTACTAGCTTTTCGATAAGAGAAGCAAGTATCCAACCAATTGCGAATATTATTACTGCAATTATTAAGTTAGGAACAAAACTAACAACTCCGAACCAAATACCTTGCAATGATTGAGTGAATACTCCACTCCAGTTTTCTACAAAATTCATATTTTAATTTTATAAGCTATTAATTATTACTAATACCTTATATTATAGCATTTTATTTTCTTCTATCCCTAGCTTATCCACAAGAGCTGTATGAGGTAAATCCAGTATGTCCCTTATCAATCTATCGTGCATTCCGTATCTATACTCGAAATCACTAGTTTCAAAAGCTGAGTATACTATCTCTTTACCCACCTCAGCCTCTATTGTCTTCATAACAGCATCAAGCTTACTTAGATTAAGATCATCCCCTACTATTAGTAGATCAACCCTAGTATCCCATTCTTGTATAAATACACCTGATGCGATAAATAGCTTTATTCTTCCAACACTAGCAAACTTCTTAACCAAGCTATCATTAGCATGTAGACTAACCATAATCAAAAGGTTCTTTAGAGCCTGAAGGTAAGGGAACTTCTGATCTAGGACGTATCCTGTCTCTTGTACCTTCTTTAGTACTATCTTCTTCCCCTTTTTCTGGTGAACATCTCTAGTTATGATCTTCTTCTTTATTATCCCTGCTGCCATAAGTCCAGCAATCTCCTTCTTTGTATCCTTCTTGTTAGCCCTACTCTTCTCCATTATCTCAGAAGCTGAATACGCCATATCATTACCAAATAGAAACAATCTCATGAACTTTACCTTTGTCTCGCTTCCGAAGAGTTTTGCTAGTATTTCCATAGTTATACATAATATCAAAAAACCACCCAATATCAAGGATATTGAGTGGTTTTTCGCGCTATTTCTAGCTATTTATATTCTACCTTTCCTCCTGCCTCTTCAATCTTCTTCTTTAGAGCGTCTGCATCCTCCTTCTTCATTCCATCCTTAACTAGGATTGGAGCTCCGTCTACCATGTCCTTAGCTTCCTTTAGACCTAGAGCTAGAGCTTCCTTAACTACCTTGATAACTGCAATCTTCTGATCACCTGCTGAAGCTAGGTGTAGAGCAACTGTAGACTTCTCGTCTGCTGCTGCGGCTGCAACTGGAGCTGCTGTAGCAACTGCTGCTGCAGATACTCCAAACTTCTTCTCAAGAAGCTTAACTAGTTCGTTAAGATCTAGAACTGACATTGTCTCAATTGTCTCAACTACTGACTTAAACTTTGCTGGTATTTGTACTTCTTCCATTGTAATAATTTTAAATTTAATAATAATTAACTAAACCGTCTTTTTCTTAGCTATTTGATCAAGTGCCATAACAAATCCCTGTATAGGTGAGTTGATGACGTTAACAAACATTGCTTGAAGAGTTTTCTGTGAAGGGATTAGAGCGATAGCCATCATCTCTTCCTTTGACATAAACTTACCTTCGAATACTCCTCCTAGAATTGAAATGTTTCCTTTGTACTTCTTCTGGAATTCATATACCTCACGTGCTGGAGCTATAAGATCAATTCCGTATGCAAGTCCAACCTCTCCAACTAATTCAGGAAGTGTTCCTGTGTACTTCTTTCCCTCAAGAACTTTCTTAGTAAGTGATTTCTTTGAAACAAAGAATCCTACTTTTTCATCCTTAAGCTTTCTTCGTACTTGTGTAGTATCTGCTACATTCAAACCATGAAAGTTAACAAAGACCATTGACTGTGCATCTTTAACTATCCCCTCAAGCTTTTCAAGTATCTCTTTCTTTTCTACTTTTGTTCTTGCCATATAAATGTACTAATTTTTAATAATACGACCTTTTTAAGGTATTAGAGTATCTCGGAAGGTCTTAAGTGTTTGCCTTCTGTCTCTGACCTTATTGAGACAAATCTACCAGAATACGGCTATATAGTCAATTTAATGCATATACCTATCTTCTATATCCCTTATCATGCTATTAATCCTGTTTGTTTGCTCTTTGGTATCTATCTCCTTTATCCCTCTTTTCTTAAACCCTTTATTAACCATCTTTTTAAGGATCTTTTCAGCCTTTCTCACATTCCCCTTTTCTAGAATTCTAGTTATGTTATCTAGTCTCTTAAGATACTTCTCTTCAACTGATTTCTTTAGCTTCAAGGATACAACTATCTTTCTTAGAGATTCAATGTAATTTGATATATCCTTTATCGGATCTGTTGAGGTGGATTTAAGATACTTATCCGTACGACCTATTACATCTATGCTTCCATCACCATCTGTATCTATGTTAAGTATTGTAGAAGTAGCAAATGAATCCACTGTATTACCTATTACAAACTCAATATTGGTATTTGGTATAACTGGTAATTCTGAGAAGGTAGTTGAGGCAAGTACTTCTCCAGACTGAGTCACTTCAGACTTAATTATGTAAGTCCCAGTATCATTACCGTTTAGTAAAATGCTATTGCTTGGATCGTATGGAACCATTACCATTTTCATACTACCAAAATCTCCATAGAAACTTCCTGGTATACCCTCCTCTGAAAGACCGTAGGGTGAATTAGGAACGAGTCCAGTATGATTACCTTCACTATCATATACATCTATGTCTACAGGTGAGTATATTTTTATAGTTAGATATTTATCATTATCAATCGGTTCGGTTTCAGTGAAGTACTTATCATAAGCTTTAGTTGTAGTACTAATGTTATTAGTAGCTATGTCCGTAACTTTTGCGATTAGATCTTGTGATTCTAGAATGTTTGCATGATTAATATTTATTCTCCTATCCTTTGTTAGCTTCTTAAGATTGAGGAATGAACTTGAATTAGAATTGTTTGAATTACTTTTAGTAAGTACAGTTCCATCCCCAGCAATATCTAGTACTGGCACGAAGGATACAGTACAAGAATTAGTACAATGTGGTTCTTTCTCGTACTCTATACCTTGCCCTGTTGGTAATCCCCAACCAAATATTGCTGTCGTCTTGGTCGTGCTTGCTGGTACCCAGTTATCAGTATATGAGTGTAATGTCGTACTTCTATCTATCAGTTTGCTATTTAGGGTAAGTGGAGTGTTTATATTACTTGAGACTAGTTTTGAAAAGCTATTGTTTAGCAAGAAGTCCTTCATCCCTTCAAAACTCATTATGTTTGTATTACTCTTGAATCTATCACTTATTATCGTAATCGGGTTGTTCTCAAAGAACTTTTTGTTTGGTAATAGTCCATATACTCCGGGAAGGTTTTGTGAAAACTTACGTGCTGTATTTTGGTTCATTATGGTACCTAGCGCTATAGATTGATCATATCCATGCAACATACTAAGTAGGGCTTCTGGAGTTCCAAGTTCAGGTACTGCAACGAATATTATTTGATCCAGAATATCTGACTTGTGTATTTCTCTTAGTTTCTTCTCAATTACCTTTGTAACTAATCCGCCATTACTATGTGCAACTATACTCACCTTACCGGTCTTTGAAGTATGGGCTGATTCAATTATTGTATTAATCAGACTGTCATTAACTACATCTCTTACATCCATTCTCCAGTCATATGGTATTGCGGTCCAGCTACTTATTTTTCCTTCTTTAACTAAACTATCTAATTTTTCTGAAAATGAACTATATATCTTTTTAACGAATGGTATTGTAGTTATTATATCTTTTGTATATATACCTTTATCAATACTCACTCCGTTTTGGTCCATGTATAGCCTGTCTATATCCTTACTAGTATTCGGTTCCCATAGAGTATTTGTTGTAGTACCAAGTACACCTTTTTCATCTTTGTATAGCCTGCTAGCTTGTAGACCTGGAATGAATACAATATTTGAACAACAGATACTTGTATCATTTGGATCCTTTTTGAGCCATGGTTCAGTATCTACAAGACCCATTGTCTCACTTGGTGTTGGTCCATCTGGACTCCCCCACCAGTTATTCCTTGCATCAATTGGATTTAGTGTCTGATTTATTATCCCAATATTTGTACTCTCTAATATTCTAGAATTAAATATTGATATCACATTCTGTTTAGGATCTAGTATGTTATCAATATCGTTAACTGCATTACCAAGTCCTCCTATGCCACCCTGACTGCTTGCCTGAAAGAATGGTTGGAATATGTATGAAGAAATACCATAGGTATTATGTAGTAGCGTGCTATTTAGTATTTTTATATTACTTCCCTTAGCAGTAATTCCATTGAATGCATTACGTATCTCTACATTCTCTATCGTACTTGTACTTCTGTGTATATCTAATCCGGTAGATTCAAATATTGCATTGGTGATGTATGTATCACTGTTTGATATATACAGAGAGTTTAGATTCGTAAACCTAACAGGACTATCTTTTGTTCCTAGCACCTTTAGATCACCATCTAGGGTGATGGTATTTGGATCCTCTGTAGTTGTAGCAGACAAAACCTCTACACCCGACTCTATAGTCAGACTATATTCATCTGGTATGTATATTGGCTCTTCGAGTATGTATGGACTACTGTCTTTGCTCCATACCCAATCTTGTTTTATATCATTTGAATATACATGTGTCTCTGCCTTCGAAATATTTGGTATTAGTAAAATTGAAAGTATTATTATTCTTTTTATCATTTTTGTATGTGTTAATTAGTAATACATGCATCATACAAAAGTGAGATGAAATCCGTATAAAATTTTGATAAAATCCGGATAAAATTCGGCATTAGACAATTAAAGTGTATAAAGTAAAACCACCTTTTGTATGGTGGCTTTACTTGGCTCTGTTATTTAATTGATATTCTGTTTATTCTCAATTAGCAATGCTTTTTGTGAATCTAGTACTGAACTATACTGTCCGATGAAGAAAAGTAGAGCGAAACTAGCAACTAAAATTAGTGTGAAGCCTAGAAGGAATTTGAAGAAGTTTTGATCGAAGGGGTTACGCATATGGTATATTATACAGTATTTATACAAAACAAAAACCACCCAATTGGGTGGTTTTTGTTTTACTCATTAAGTAATGCTCCTGTTATTAACTAAAGTATTAGTTAACTGATGGGAATGCACCACCCTTTGAAGTGTTTGATGTATCGTAATCTTCTAGATCAAAGTCGTAAACATTGAATGTAGAAGCGTTATCATCACTATTCCATAGAACTGCCTTTAGAAGAACCTTCATTAGACCTCCGTTTGCATAAACTGCTGTGTTTGTTCTAGCAACTGTTAGTGTAATGTCAGCACTTTCTCCATCAGCAAGCTCGATGTTTCCGTTATCTGAATCTTCAGCACCTCCACTCTTTGTGAATGAAACTCCTGTTGTTACTGCTGAAGTAGTTGCAGTTCCTCCTATATCTAGTAGGAATCTGTTTCCACCTGAAGCTAGAGTTGTATCAGGAATACTTGTTGAAGTTGTAGCTGTTCCTGTGTCTGACAAGTATACAGTATCTCCGAATGACTTAACTGTGTAAGTAATTGTGAAGTTTCCTGTATCGTTGTAAGTGTTTGTACCATCTGCACTAACTGAAGCTGTTACAGACTTTAGAGTTACGTTTATACCCTCTGAGTATATTGCAAGCTCATCTCCAAGAACTGTACCTGTCTTCTCTGAGTCAGAAAGCTGATCTCCTTCTTCGTTTTCTACATCAGCATCATCAGCAGCAGATGCAGTAATTTCAGCCTTTATTGTGTCTCCCTCACTTAGAGTAGATCCATCAATATTGTTGATATCTGCATAAACTGTGAATGTGTATGTCTTACCAGCATCTAGAGTTATGTCTAGATTATCGAATGTAGTTGTACCTGTTAGGGCTGCGATACTAACTGATTCAGAATACTTCTCTCCGTTGATCTCAAGAGTTGCTGAACCTGTAACAGCAGCAACTGTTGAACCACCTACAGTAGTAAATACTACTGGTAGTTCATCTACAAGTACGTCTGATGTACCCTTTACTTGGATCTTTCCAACTAGAAGCTTAACATCATCTGTATTATCTGTATCATCAGCTACAACAACCTCTGTTGGACTTGATGAATCCTTTGAGAATTTTAACTCTGTGTCAGCAGCTGATGAGAATGAAACGAAATCTAGCGCAACATCCATTCCGTCTAGTTCGTATCCATCTTCTGTAGTAACTACTCCTGAACCATCTTCAAATCTGATGTTCTCAACATCGATTACTGCAGACTCTGAATCAATATCTCCAGAATCAAATGAACCAGCTGCATCTACTGTTACGTAGAATTTTTCTGTCTCATCTGCTTTAACAGTTGAACCTGAAAGAGTTATAGTTTTTGTCCATACTCCAGATGATCCTTCTGAGAAATCTCCAGCATCAGCTGATCCTATTTCCTTTGAACCCATCAAAACTTTTACAGAGTCAACATAATCATCAAGATTATCAGAACCTGAAGCGTTTGTGATAGTGAAACTTATCTTTGTTGATTTCAAAGCGATATCTCCATCGTTTGAAGCCTCAACTTCGAAACCTGCAACCTTGATATTTTCCTCACCCTCTCCAACATCCTCATTTGAATATTGTGAAAGTTCGTTAACATCAGAAATGTATCCATCAGTACCTGCTAGAGCTCCTGTTGAAGGAGTAGCTGGTGCTGTTGTTCCAGGAAGAGCTTCACACTTGTATCCAACTGGACATGATGAAGCTACTGGTGTTGAAGGAACTGATGTTCCGTTTAGAATACCTCTTGTAAGTGGTCCTACGAATCCTGTTGCAGGAAGTCCTACACTTGTCTGGTAAGCAACTACAGCTGACTTTGTTTGAGCACCAAAGTATCCTGTTGAAGCAGCACCTGAACTAATTGAAGGTATTGCGAATCCTTTACTAATCAACCATGACTGAAGAGCAGATACGTCAGCTCCTGTACTACCTACTGTTAGGTTAGTATTGAATGCTGCGTTTGCTGTTGCACCGAAAGCTACTATTGCTAATGCAACGATAGCTACTTTGAAAGATTTTGACATAATAATATTTATAATTAAATAATTCTTTTCTCGGTTATTAATAATTTTGAGAAAGAAACTATTTGTACTAACGACTGATAAATTTAACTACTAATAAACTATTTCACCATTTCTTCATACGTATAATTTTCGACTATATATATGAAGATTAGGCTATAAGGATTTAAGACTGAATTTCTACGATTAACTAACCGAATCCGTAATAGAATTTCTGTGTGAAAACTTGGGTATTTAATATTGTCAAAGACCGTTGCAGACTATTATATCTTGTTTCGTAATAATACTGCAAACTATATGTGGATAACCCCGTAATCAAACTGGTAATAACCACAGAGCAATACTACACAAAATAGGGTCAAAAGTCAATAAAACAGGGGTATTGGCTACGCTAGGGAATAGGTACTCCAACGTCTCTCGCCTTCCCTCTTTACGATACCATCTTTAACTAAGGAAATGAGCTCTCTTTGTATGGTCTTTTCACTACAATCTTTAATGACCTTCGAGAAGTCTTTAATGGTCAAATTAGACTCCTTTTTAAGGAGAGATATGATGTCATCCTTTCTAGTTGTCTGTCTTCCGCCTTTATCCACCCCTACAGTAGTACCAGACAATCCTGCTGGTGCAGATTTAGAAACACCTTTCTGTATTTTCTCACTTTTCTGATCAAGCTTAACTTCGTTATCAGTAGCGAAGAAAGCGTCTGAAAGGATGTATCCCGGTAGACTCTTTTCACTAACCATTTGTTCCTTTTTAATATAGTCGAGCAACGACTGCAGTTCACTAATTACAATAGTTGCATTCATATTTGATATAACTGATGAGATTAGACAGATATTTAGAAAGGTTAGAATCTTATCAGATGTGGATAAAAAAAGTCTCATAGCATGTTCCTTTTCAACAGCGTAACCAGTATTCATCATCAAAGCTGATGAGACTAGGGTAATACCCTCTTCCCTTATTTCCCACTTAATAGAATCACTGTCCTTTATTAAATCAGTGATTAAATAAAGCGCAGACGTGATTTTTTGAGATTTTTGAATAATGAATTTTTCCATTGTCTTTTACTAAATTTTGGTCCTTTATCTATGTCTTTTATGTCCTTTTAACTCAAAATTGTGTGTCTATTATATAAAAGACAGAGAGCAAAAGTAAAGCCTAAAATAACGTTATGACACGCTATAAGAATAAAACAATAGTGTGTTATGATTAACTAATATAAAAATATTTTATGGCAAGTAAAAACAAACCTAAAGAGGAGATAAAGAAGAAGAAAAATTCAGAACCGGAAGAGGTGAAGAAAGAAACGATGCAAGCTGTGTTTTCTATAGTCTTCTTTGTACTATCTCTACTCTTTATCCTTGCCCCATTTCATCTAGCTGATCCATTTGGTAGGTACGTATATGAGTTCCTTAAGGAGTGGTTTGGATTAGGATATTTCCTTATCCCAATATCACTTATAATGACCTCTATTGCATTCCTAAAGGGTGTGAAAGCCGACTTTAGAAAGTCTAAGTTCATTGGGGTATTTCTTTTCTTTTTCTCAGGTCTAGGATTAATGCATCTATTACTTGCTCAAGAAGGTGGGGGTGTAGTTGGTAAGTGGCTTACATACCCATTTATATCTCTAGTTGATATTTATGCTACTGCAGCAATATTACTTTCATGTATCGTCATATCTGTATTAGTGACATTCGAAATGCACTTTACTCTAGATCACCTAAAGTTCTGGAATTGGTTTAAGAAGGTAGAGATAGAAGAGGAAGAAGGTGAGAGTATTGAGTCTACAGAGAAGATTGATAAGGCGGTATCTGATGTTGAGAACAAGCTACAGAAGGAACAATTGAGAATTGCCGAACAGAATCAGAACAAAGGTAAGTCTGAGAAGATTAGTAAGGATGAGGAGGGTGATATCAAGATGGTATCTGCATATAACTTAGTACCATTCGTTCCACCACCATTGACTCTACTTGAGAAAGATAAAGGTAAACCAGAAACTGGGGACATTAAGGCTAATGCAAATATCATTAAGCGTACGCTAGCTAACTTTGGTATAGATGTAGAGATGGATGAAATATCTATTGGACCGTCAGTTACCAGATACTCTCTTAAGCCTGCAGAGGGAGTTAAACTTTCAAAGATTGTTGGACTTAACAATGACCTAGCTCTCGCTCTAGCTGCTCACCCTATACGTATCGAGGCTCCAATTCCTGGAAAGTCACTGGTGGGTATTGAGATACCTAACACAACAAAGACTACTGTTGGACTTGCTACCCTACTTGGATCTGAAGAATACCAGGAGTCAGAGAAGCCTCTACTTGTTTCTCTTGGTAAGGGTATTTCTGGTAAATCATTCTTTGCAAACCTAGCTAAAGCACCTCACATGCTTATCGCAGGAGCTACAGGTTCAGGTAAGTCAGTTACAATCCATGCCATTATCACTTCCCTGCTATTTAGAAACTCTCCTGAGAACCTAAAGTTCATCATGATCGACCCAAAAAGAGTTGAGTTGACCCTATACAACAAGATCCCTCACCTACTTACTCCAGTTATTACTGATGCAAAGAAAGCAATATTGGCATTGAAGTGGGCAGCCAAAGAAATGAGTCGTAGATACGACATTCTTGAGAAGAATACTGTTCGAGATATAGACTCATATCACAAGACTGTTCTTTCTCCAGCTATCGAGAGACAGAAGAAGAACAAGGATGAGGTAATGCCCGAGAGTATGCCATATATTGTTATCGTTCTAGATGAGCTTGCTGATATTATGCAGACATATCCTAGAGAGCTTGAGTCAGCTATCGTGCGCCTGGCACAGATGAGTCGTGCTATCGGTATACACTTGATCCTATCAACACAGAGACCTAGTGTTAACGTTATTACAGGTCTAATCAAGGCAAACGTTCCTACTCGTGTAGCTCTACAAGTATCTGCGCAGATCGATTCAAGAACAATTCTAGATACAGGAGGTGCTGAGAAACTACTTGGAGCTGGAGATATGCTATACCTTGGTGGAGAGATGTCTAAGCCTCAGAGATTACAGTCTGCTTATATATCAGAGGGTGAAGTAAAGAAAGTTGTAGGTTACCTATCAAATGCATACAAAGATGAGATTATGGGTGAGATAAACCTAGCAACTCCTGAAGCTGGTAAGGATTCAATATTTGAAGCTGGATTTGATTCTGATAGCGAAGATGTTGGTGATGAAGATGAATACCTAGGACAGGCACGTGAGATTGTTATCTCAAGTGGTAAAGCTAGTACATCATGGTTACAGAGAAAGCTTGGTATTGGATACTCAAGAGCTGCTAAGCTAATCGATCTACTTGAAGCTAAAGGAGTTGTAGGACCTGCTAATGGTTCTAAGCCTCGTGAAGTATATGGAGTAGCGAGTCAGAGTGCACCGAGTGAAGAATCTAGTACCCCAGAGCCAGAAATTTAATAATGAACAGAGACGAGACAAAGAGGATAATTAAAATCAGTATTCTAGTACTAGTAATTGGTACTGTAGTTCTATATTCATTCTTCTCTTTTAGAGACTATCTTGCTGGACCGGAGATAGTTATAACCTATCCAGAGAATGGATCTACGATATCTACCTCCACTGTAACAATACAGGGTCAGGCAATACACATTCGTGACATAGAGTTGAATAACAGACCTATACTACTAGACAAACAAGGTAACTTTACAAACACGATTTTGTTACATCCTGGTTACAATGTTTCTATAATTTCTGCAAAAGATAAGTTTAACCGTACTACTGAATATAAATTAGAACTTGTCTATCAAGACGGAATTTAAATACTTGATATAATAGTGTCAGTACCCCTCATTAATCTAATGAGTCATTATTATATTAATAAATTCTGTATGACAAAAAAAATCAAAGATAAGGTTAAAAAAACTGAAGATGTTGTTGAAGTAGAAGTAAAAAAGGAGGTTAAGAGTGTAGACCCCACTCTAAGTATTGGTTCTACCCTAGATGCTATTCGTTCAAAGTTTGGAGATGAGTCAATTATGAAGCTTGGTGACAAGCCAAAGGTTAATGTTAATGCTATACCAACAGGCTCTATAGGGCTTGATTCTGCCCTAGGAATAGGTGGAATGCCTCGTGGACGTATCATAGAGATATTTGGACCTGAATCATCTGGTAAAACCACCCTATCACTCCATATAGTATCTGAAGCTCAGAAACTTGGTGGTATATGCGCATTCATAGATGCTGAGCATGCCCTAGATCCTGAATATGCTAAAAGACTAGGAGTTAAGACTGATGAATTAATCATTTCTCAACCAGAATCAGGAGAACAAGCTCTTGGTATCGTAGAGAGTCTGGTTAACTCTGGAAAGATGGATGTTATAGTTATCGACTCAGTAGCTGCTCTAACTCCTAAAGATGAAATTGAGGGAGATATGGGTGCTCATCATGTGGGTAAACAAGCCAGACTTATGTCACAAGCTCTACGTAAGCTTACAAGTATTGTTGCTAAGTCAAAGACTGTAGTAATATTTATAAACCAGATACGTATGCAGATTGGTGTAATGTTTGGTAACCCAGAGACTACTCCAGGAGGTAAAGCTCTTAAATTCTACACCTCAGTTCGTCTAGATATACGTAGAATTGCTCAGATTAAGAAGGGTGAAGAGATAATGGGAGGAAGAGTTAGAGTTAAGGTTGTTAAGAACAAGGTTGCTGCCCCATTTAGACAGACAGAGTTTGATCTAATGTACAACGAAGGTATTTCTCAAGAAGGAGAAATCATTGCTCTTGGAGAGAAGATGGCTATCATCTCTAAGTCTGGTACTTCATATGCATATGGAGAGGTTAAGCTAGGTCGTGGATATGATGCTACTCGTCAATTCCTAAAGGAGAATGAACCTATTAGATCTGAGATTCTAACAAAGATCAGGGCTCAGCTTGCAGAAGTAAAATAATTGTGTAAGATAAGACCACTATGTCAATGTTAGAATATAATGAAATTGTAGAGAGAAAGTACATCGTACTTGATGGGCAACCTTACGAAGTTGTTAGTTCACACGTATTTCGTAAGCAACAAAGAAAGCCTGTTAATGCGACTAAGTTGAAGAATCTAATTACTAAGAAAGTAACTGAATATTCATTCCACGTATCTGAGAAGGTTGAGGAAGCTGAGATTGAGAGTAGAGAGATTAAGTACCTTTATGCTAATACTGCAAAGAAAGAATACTGGTTCTGTCTGCCAACTGATCCTAGTAAGAGATTTAGTTTTACAGAGGATGAGATTGGTACTCAAATCAGATTTATGAAGCCAAATGCTGTGATATCTCAATTACAGTTTGGAGACAAGACTACTGGTTTCAAGGTTCCTATCCTTGCTGAACTTAAGGTTACAGAAGCTCCACCAAACATTAAGGGTGATAGTGCAACTGGAGGTAACAAGACTATCATACTTGAGACAGGAGTTAGTATCAGTGCCCCACTATTCGTAATGGAAGGAGATGTGATACGTGTTAATACTGAGACTGGAGAGTACAAGGATAGAGTTGGAAAATAGGTAAAACAAAAAGAGCGTGCACTATGCACGCTCTTTTTGTTTGTCCTGTTATCTAGCTACGTATGGAAGTAGTCCCATGAAGCGTGCTCTCTTAACAGCTACTGCTAGTTGTCTCTGACTCTTTGCACTAACTCCTGACTTCTTACGACTGATCATACGAGCATGAGGGTTAAGAAATTTCTTTAGTATTTCTGTATCCTTATAGTCGATATGTCTTATATTGTTCTCTGAAAAGTAACACTGTTTGTTCATATTTTTGTTTTAATTAATAATTTTGATTAAAAAGGTATATCATCTGGATTAATTTCCTCCTCTGGATAATCTATTGTATCTACTGGTGGAACATCTTTCTGTGAATTATCCTGATTATCCTTCATTGGTGCACTACTAGGTGCGACTCCTGATGCGCGATTTCCAAACTGTACCCTATCAGCAACTATCTCAGTTCTATATTTCTTTTGTCCGTCTGGAGCATCCCAAGATCTTGATTGTATTCTTCCCTCTATCATCACGTTTGAACCTTTCTTCATGTATTGAGCAACAGTTTCTGCTTGTCTGCCGAATACCACAATATTGTGATAGTCTACTGACTCTTGCTTAGCTCCGTTCTTGTCTTTCCAGACTCTGTTAGTCGCAACACTGAAAGAACAAACTTTTGATCCTCCTGGTAATGCTTTTATCTCTGGATCTCTTACTATATTACCTATGATAAGTGCTTTGTTTAAATACATATTTTTTGCGAGTTAACGCATGAATTAGATTTGTAAAACTACGCCTCTTTCACCATAGCTTCACTCTTTTCTGCATCTTCTGGAGCAGCAGATACAACAACTTCTGAGATAACATCAGCTGTAACTTCTGGAGTTGGGATAGCTGACTTCTTACCAAGGTAAGTGTTCTCCTTGATTGTATTGATAACCAACATACGAAGCATGTTTACATTACCTTCAAATGTCTTCTTAATACCCTCAATTTCACTCGCTCCTAGCTCGAACTTGAACCATCCGAAGTATCCCTTATCAAATCTATGGTTTGTAGGACCAATCTTCTTAACCATTGTATATGCCAATGTTCTAAGTTCTGGTGCCTCTTCTCCGATAAATAGAGCTCCTTTCTTTGTAAGGATAGCCTTTAGACTAGCTGCTTCATCAGCAACCTTTTCTTCAGGTATTGATGATACTAGTAAGTACCCTATCTCATACACCTGCATTCTCTCTTCCTTCATATTGTCCTTCATATTTTTATGCCTTTTGGGCAATAGTGACAGTAATTTACCATAAGTAAAGCGTGACCCGTGCGAGTCAGGACTGTTCACATATTTAGTTGATAATTTGCACGTACACGCAGATTATCACATAACTTAATAAAACTCAAATGCCATGGTGATGGCGTAATAACTGTAACAAAAGGAGATGAAATCCGTATAAAATTTTGATAAAATCTAAATGAAATTTTTATTTAGATTTTAAACAGGGTTTTTGCATTATTAACTATCTGCTTTCGAACCACTTCCATATCCTCCCCTCGTATTTCTGCAATCTTTTTAACTACCTCAATTACATAACTTGGTTCATTCCTCTGTCCTCTATATGGTACTGGTGTTACGTAAGGAGAGTCTGTCTCAGAAATAATCATGTTTAGTGGAATACCCTTTATCACCTCATCGTAGTTACGTGCAAAAGTTATTACTCCAGTAAATGATAGCTTGAAGCCTAGGTTTATAAACTCGTGTGCTTGCTCTAGTGATCCAGCGAAGAAATGTACATCTCCGTGTACTTTAGAATGTTTCTTAAGTGACTCGATCGCGTCCTTGTATGCATCTTCTCCATTTACCCCATTTCTTACATGAAGCATTAGTGGTTTGTTGACCTCATTCGCTATCATTATATGTTTTTCAAATATCTCTCTTTGTCTGTCCCCATCCTCTTTCTTCATATGATAGTAATCAAAACCTGTCTCCCCTATGGCTACAACTTTTGGATGTGAAGCTAGTTCTTTATATGCATCAAAATCGAATACTTCTTTTGGATCATCAGCAGGATGTAGACCTATACAAGCCCAAATATTCTCATTCTCTTCAGCTATCTTAACTGCTCTTCTAGAACTCTCTATATCAACTCCAACAACAATAATACCAACCTTTAGATCATTAGCCCTCTTAATAGTTTCTTGTATATCTAGATTGTATTCATCTAAGTTTAGATGACAGTGTATGTCGATATAGTCCATACTATTTTCTTAGAAATAGGGGTTTCTCTGGCATCTTACCTGATTTAATTCCCTGCTGTATCAGTATTGATGTCTCAGGTAATATTGGCTCTAGCGCTAGTGCAATATACCAGATTGAAGCTAAACAGAATGATATCTGCTGTTTACCCTTCTCTACATCAACTTTAACAGTCTTGAATGGTTGGTATTCTTGAATGAACTTATCAACCTCCTGTATATGATTCCAGATATCATCACAAACCTTGTTAATCTCAAAGCTATCATATAGCTCTGCATGTTTCTTTGTATCTAGTTCTGGTGCAGCTTTTAGATCTAGAGTAACTCCATTACTCTCTACCATCTTCATCACTCTACTTACTAGATTACCTAGTCCGTTTGCCAGATGTGCGTTATATGCTTCTTTGAATCTCTCGATAGTGAAAGGACTATCTTCAAATGGAGATACTTCTCTTAACAAGAAATATCTTAATGCATCAGTTCCATATTCCTTTATTACATCCACTGGACTTACCACATTTCCAAGTGACTTACTCATCTTTACTCCTCCCTCTCCAGTTACGAATCCATCTATAACTATTTGTCTTGAGTTTGGTAAACCAGCAGCAATTAGCATTGATTGCCACATTGCACTTTGTTGTCTTAAGTTATCCTTACCACAGTATTGCACTACATTATCAGAGTTAACCCACCAGTCTTTAAATGACTTGTCATTCTCTGGCCATCCTATAGCTGAGATATAGCTTACTAGAGCATCGAACCATACATACATAACATGCTCGCCATCATCAGGCACCTCTACTCCCCACGGCATCTTACTCTTAAGTCTTGAGATACTAAAATCTTGTAGTCCACGCTCAACAAAAGCCTTTATCTCATTGTATCTAAAATCTGGTACTACTAGTTTTGGATTATCTTCATAAAGTTTTAGTAGCGGTTTCTGTAATTCACTGAATTTAAAGAAATAGTTTTCCTCTTCTATTTCCTCAATTATCATAAGTGGGTGTATTGAACACTTACCATCAACAAGCTCACTTTCAGTCTTCTCGAGCTCACAACCTACACAGTATTTAATTTTGTAATTCTTCTTGTATATATATCCATTAATCTCACACAACTTCCAGAACTCTTGTGCTGACTTTTTATGATGCTCGTCTGTTGTACGTATTAGATTTATTTCCTTTGATAGTCCAAGTAGTGGTAGTAGTTCCTTGAACTTAATAGCCAGACCGTCAACATAGTCCTGTGGAGTCTGTCCTACCGCTTGTGCATTTCTGTATATCTTTATCCCGTGCTCATCTGTACCTGTATTAAAAAATACCTCATATCCCTGTATTCTCTTGTTACGAGCGATTACGTCGGCTCGGATAAACTCAATAGCGTGACCTAGGTGTAGTTCAGCATTTAGATACGGAAGAGTTGTGGTTATGTAATATCTTTTCATTATTTAAAAGTTAATAGCTTAGCAAAATGTGCTTCATCCTTATATGGACCAATTATAGCCATATTTAGCTTTTCATCAACAAAGATATCCTTTGCCACCCTCTTTATATCCTCTACTGTAACTGCCTTGATCTTTGATATTTCATCCTGTGGTGACTCTATCTTCCCTCTTAATATTTGATTAATGGCACAGTATTCCGCTCTTGAATCTGAAGTTTCAAGTCCTAGAATGAATGATCCTGACATATAGTCCTTAACTCTGTTAAGTTCTTCTTCTGTTATATCGTCTGTAAGTATCTTTTTACACTCTGATATTAGGGTTGATATTACTTCATCAACTCTCTTTGTATCTACACCTGTTGATATTGTTAACATACCATGATCAGTATATGAATCTTGATTTGCTCTAACATAATATCCAACCCCCATTTCTTCACGAAGCTTTTGGAATAGTCTTGAACTCATACCACCACCAAGTAGAGTTGAAAGTACTGACATTATAGTTTCTTCATCGCTATTTGCATCAAATGATCTAACTCCTAGAACTATATGAGCTTGATCTGTCTCTTTGAATTTCAAAGCTATTTGAGGCTTTGTCTGTGCTTCATTTACACTCAATTTTGGTAGATTATTAAGTGTTGATATGTTACTAAATTTCTCTTCGATTTTTTTAACAACCTCATCTTCATTTATTGCACCAGAGACCACTACTGTAGTTGCGGAAGCAACATAGTGTTCTTCAAGATATTTTTTAAAATCTTCTCTCTTAAAACTCTTTACTGTATCCTCTGTACCCGCTATATTCCATCCAGCTGGCTGATCACCATACACTAATGACATAAATACATCATGTATATGTCTATGTGGTAGATCTTGATACATACGTATTTCTTCAATTATTACTCCTTTTTCTTTCTCTATTTCCTTTTCATTTAGAAGTGGGTGCAGATATATATCTGATACTACATCCAGTGCGTTATCAAACTTCTCTTTACTTACCTTTGCATAGTATCCGGTATATTCCTGACCTGTAAAAGCGTTGTATTGGGCACCCAAAGAATCTAGCTCCTTGGTTATATCCATTGCAGTAGGTCTTTTGTTTGTTCCCTTAAAGACCATATGTTCAAGAAAGTGTGATAGCCCATTTATACTCTTTGATTCATATTTTGAGCCTGTTTCAACCATTACAAGCACGGTCACAGCAGGGTTATCCTCCATTGGTACGGTTACTATCTTAAGTCCGTTTTTAAGCTTGGTTTGATTGAATTTCATATATTGATTCTAGCAGAATTGGGGGTAAAAGAAAAAGCTACCGATTACATCGGTAGCCCGTCAGGATTTTATTGATATTCCTGCGAAGTTGGTAGTCTCAGACCAGATACTTGGTTTTTCAACCTTCTTTACCATTACACGCCTCCTCCCTTGTAGGCTATACATGGACATGTAAACAAAAGAGCCATCTTCTGTTTGCCACAAAGTAACATGTGGTTGCCTATCAGCAAAATCTGGGAACGTTTTTGCACACACCAGAAGTGATAGCGGATCGCAGATACGTAAAGAGCGGATATTACATTGTCTAGCCACCTCATCATCATGCAAACTGCTTCCAGCTTCAAAGAATGATATCTGAACAATGTCCGGACCAGATATGGGCATATTGGCAATGAGTCCGTCATCTGAGCAGTGAAGTAGTCTGCCTGAAGTGGCAAACAGCATGGCAATTTTTGCCTTCCTATCAACACAAAAGTGTTCAGTCAAACAACTTGGTTTCCTTGGCGGGAGGTCCATATATCACCTTTCTTCCTACAGACATTTTGCCTGTATTTCTTTTATGACAATACTATACTTTTAGGTACTTAGTCAAATCTTCAATCTTTACTCTCTCCTGCTTTCCAGTATCTCTATTTCTAACAGTAACTCCTTCTCCTTTCTCAATTGTATCGAAATCTACAGTAACACAGTATGGTGTACCTATCTCATCTTGTCTTCTGTATCTCTTTCCGATGTTTCCGTTATCATCAAATACCACTCCTGATATATCTTTTCTTAGTAATTCATATACCTCTTTTGCTTTTTCAACTAGCGCTGGTTTGTTCTTAAGTAGAGGAAATACTGCAACTTTAACTGGTGCTACTTTAGGTGAGAATTTTAGATATACTCTTGTCTCTCCATCGATTACATCTTCTGTATATGCATCAGACAATACAGCAAGTACTGTTCTCTCTACTCCAAATGATGGCTCTATACAATGAGGTATATATCTCTCTTTTGTTTCTTCATCGTAGTATGAAAGATCTACCTTACTAGCTTCTGCATGTGCTTTAAGGTCGAAATCTGTTCTATATGCAAGACCATACAGTTCTTTCTTTCCGAATGGGAAATCGAATTCAAAGTCTATAGTACGCTTTGAATAGTGGGCACGGTCACCGTCTGGTATCTCAAGTTCATGTACATGACTCTTATCAAGTCCTATATCATTAGTAAAGCTATGTATTTCTTTTACGAAATCTTCAAAAGTAGTTTTCCATTCTGCTGGCTTAACGAAATATTCTATTTCCATTTGCTCAAATTCTCTTGAACGGAAGATGAAGTCTCTTGGAGCAATTTCATTTCTAAATGCTTTACCAATCTGTGCTAGACCGAATGGTAGTGTTGGGTGAATACTATCAAGAACATTCTTAAAGTTAACGAACATTCCTTGAGCGGTCTCTGGACGTAGATATGATATTGAATCTTCATTCTCAAGTGGACCTACACTTGTTTTAAACATCATATTGAATTGACGTGCTTCTCCTAGCTGTCCTTCACAATCAGGGCATTTCTTTGGATCTTCTAATTGATCTGCACGGAATCTATGTTTACACTTCTTACACTCAACCAAAGGATCAGAGAATCCACTAACGTGTCCACTAGCCTTCCATACATTCTGATTCATTAGTATTGCAGCATCTACTCCATAGATATCTGATCTATCCTTAACAAATCTCTTCCACCAAAGAGCCTTAATATTGTTCTTAAGTTCTAGTCCAAAATGAGCAAAATCCCACGTACCAGCAAGACCACCATATACTTCAGAACCTTGGAATATAAATCCACGTCTCTTACATAGTGATATTATTTTCTCCATTTTTGTCTCTTCTTTTGCCATATATTGTTATTGTATTACCCTATCATCTCCATCCTTAAAGCTTGGATCTGTACTAAATCTTGTATTCAATGTACCAAGATTACTCTTTAATGTCTCGCCTGTAAAGTCATCTATCGCTGTTAGGCTTGATTGTTCTAGTAGGATTGGCGCACTACCTACTTGAGTAATACTTGCGTCTAGACCAAGTTGGAATGACACCTGTTTTCTCTTTGACGTACCTGCTGTATTAGTTCCAATACTTCCTGCATTCCAGATAACTTCTCCTCTAGATGAATCGTATGATACATCTTCATCATTTGGACTTATCTTGTCCATCCACTTCACATATGGAGGTAGTGATGACCTTACTTCAATGCTATTAACACTGTTTACAGTATTATCTATTGTCCAAACAATTGTATATGTTGTTAATTGGTCTGCTTTTGGAGGGATTGATCCTGTGTTTACGAATGGACCAGATGTACGAAGTGTCTGACCGCCAAATGCAACATTTGATGATATTTTTATATTTCTTTTTGCTGTAGAAACTATTTTCTCCGGTACATTTGATTCTGAATTTCTCTTACCATTCACACTCACATCAAATTTTAGATCTGGGTTTGTAACTGATTTCTGAGTTGTACTCATGTCTCTCGGAGTAATTGTAAAGCTTACTCTACCACTACCACCAGCTTCTATATTACTTAAGTCCTTTGTAGTTATACTGTTCCAAACTATTTCGTTATTAATTGATCTATACAATCCCTCGTCACTTGATACTGATAGCTTGTCGTACGCTGATCCTGCTAGTTTTACTACTACTTCTCCATCGATAATTGGTGTTTGCAGATTGTTGAAGTATGATACATCAACTCTAAGAGGCTTATTAAATGGAGCTACATAGTCGTTATTTGAATCATCACTTCCCACAGACACATTAACCGTCATGAATGGCTTCTTGATAGATACTTCTTGAGTATTTGATACATACTCTGTACCTATTACCTTATCATTTGTAGTTTTATACGCTCCTGTAGCAAAACGGAATACTCTCATCTCATCATCCTGCCCCTCTAACTTTCCCTTTATCTTAATTGTCTTCTTTCCTCCAGGTGGTATGTCCCCTATTCTCCAAGTATTACTATCTGCAATTGGTGCTACGTCAGATGAAATGTAAGTAAATCCGAAAGGATATACTGCTTTTAGTAGCAGGTTCTTTATTACCTCTTTTGAGTTTGAATTTACTACAGCTGTAATCTCAAATTCTTGATTTGAATTAACTTCTTTGTATGAGGATACTGATATAGCAAGAGGTGAAGATGAGATCAATATATCGAATGTCTTCTCTTTCTGAAATACAGCATTTGATCCTTTAACTCTATACTCCACCAACACCTTTATCTCTTTCTTTGTATTCTCTTCTCCGTATAGTATTGCCTTTATTGTCTTCTGCCCTACTCCTCCTGGTGCGATATCGTCAATTAATTGTCTGAAGCTCTTTAATTCCTTTTGACTATCTTCTGCTTCACTAGTTCCAGCAGGAAAATCCACAGCTAGATCGACTGTCTCTAATTTAATGTTATTGCTATTTGTAACTTGTATTTCAAAACTTACTGGCTCTCCTCCTGCAACAGATACTGGACCATTGATAGATATATCGACGTTCTTTGCAGAAACTATATTTTCTCCTTTAAATACTAGAAATGTACCAATACCTAGTGCTACTAGAAAGAAAATTATTGATGTAACTAAAATTTTTGTAAGGAATGACATAGTGCTATCTTTATATTCTTCATTTAACATTACTTCTTTCTTCTCTTCTTCTGGGTGACTCCAATCTGTCTGTATATCTGTTGGCTTATCATGTAAATGTAGTCTTCTCTTTGACCGTATTTCTGGAGCACTTCTTGAGTATAGCGACTTATTTAGATCGTCAATCTTACTTTTTTCATCTAGATTCATGGCTAATATTATACCACACTATAGCTGACTTTCTTTTAGAGCTTGGTTGATAGCGAGTATGGCTTTTGGCTTTATATCCAGGAACTTTGTAAGAGTGTCTGTGTCTAAGGTATTTGAACTTAGGAAATATCCAAATTCTTCTATGTTCTTGATATATCCAAGTGAATTTAATATACGAAGCACAGTAAGGCACTCTACAGTCTCATAATCTTTTTCTTCTATACTACTCTGATACAATTCATGCACAATATCGAACAATGAATCATTCTTTTCTTCTCCATGTAACAGTCGCTTAAGTAACTTGAGGATCTTAAGATGAATTACCTTACTCTTACTATGTTCAATCTCAACTGCTCCTGTAAGTCTCCATACTTCTTTACCGCGGACTACAGATACGGTTGAATAGCTTGAATCTTGAACATGGAAACGTAGTTTTGATTGGGACAGTCTAATACCTTGAGCCACGGCACCTATCATTCCGAATTGTCTGGTGAAGAGAAGGAGGAATTTATTCGCCTCTCCCTGAGGGGTGCTATGCACTACAAATGCTTCAGTTGTGTATATGTGATGCATTGCAATTATTTCTTAAAGTTGTATATTATCTATTGGTTACCTGTTGAGTAAGGTGTGTTCTGTTGGTTGAGGGTGCGCGAGTGCGCGCCCTCTTTTTTATTTCACAATATCCATCTTTACAGTATATTCTCCGACAGTAATATTCTCAGTGTTTAGGGTATTGAAACTTATATCTTTAAGTAGGGTTGTACTTACTATCAATGACTTATTCTTCTCTACAAGCTGTCGTAGATTTAGATCTGTATCAATACTTAACTCTACCCTATCCTTTATAGTTAATCCCTTTTCTTTTCTTAACTCTTGTATTGCACGTATTAACTCACGAACGATTCCTTCATTCTTTAATTCTGGAGTAATTACAGTATCTAGGAATACTTCTTCATTTACTTTAGGATCTATTTCAACAGTCTTAACATTTACCTCATCACTTATGATACTTAATAGCTCTTTAGGTATGTTTTGTTTTATGACAAGCTTTGATAGCGGTTGTCTTACATTAATCTTTGCTTTAGATCTAGCCTCTAGTGCTAGAGAAGATATCTTTCTGACTTCTGTCATATTACTCAGTACCTTATGATCAAGTTTTGTAAGACTTGGCCATGACTCTAGATGCACACTCTGAAGTGGACCCTTAAGTCTCATATATACATCTTCTGCTAAGAATGGCATGAATGGAGCTAATACTTTTGCAAAGTCTATTAGCACATTCCTTGTTGTTCTAAGAGCCATATTCTTGTCCTCTATATCGTCACTCTTGTAACGATCTCTTGAACGGCGTATATACCAAGTTGATAGGTCGTCGATGAAATCAGCTATTGGTCTTGCAGCTCTGTCTATCTCATATTTCTCTAGCCCATCTGATATTTCTTTCGTAAGTTCCTTTAGTCTTGTACTGATCCATACATCTAGAGGATGAGTACTCTTTATATCTGATACATTCTCAGTTGCATACATTTCATAGAAAGATACAACGTTATTCAATCTACCTATATGCTTCTTAACTACTTCATCCACTGCCTTTTCTGAGAAGAGGAAATCTTGTGCACGAACCACAGGAGAAGCCATTAGTACATATCTAAGAGCATCTGATCCATACTTGTTTACAACAAGCATTAAGTCAGGATAGTTTTTCTTTGACTTAGACATCTTCTGTCCGTCTTCGGCTAGTACTAGTCCGTTAACTATTACATTCTTGTATGGTGATTTACCAAAGAGTGCTACTCCGAGTACGATCATTGAATAGAACCAGCCACGTGTCTGATCTAGACCTTCAGCTATGAAGTCTGCGGGATATCCTTTTGTTCTTCCTAGTATCTTACTAAATGGACCTGGCTTAGGATTGAAATCACACTTATTAAATGGGTAATGTGATTCTCCAAATGGCATTGAGCCAGATTCAAACCAACAATCAAATACTTCTGGTATTCTCTTTAATTTATTTCCATTCTCTTTTGTTAACTGTATTTCGTCTATAAATGGTCTATGTAGGTCAAGTTCGTATTCTGCATTGTGTGGTAGTGGATTGAACTCTAGTTTTATAGGTTTTGCATTAGCGTTAAAATGATCAGTAGTTCCTCGTAGAGCAATTGATTCCTTTCTATTTAATCCTTTTGCTATAGCTGTTAACAGGAAGATTGGAGTATCGTGAGATACAATCAATATATTCTTTCCTTCATACTTAGTCTCCATATCATATACGAAGTCTCCCATTCTCTTCTTTATATCCACAAAGTTCTCTCCTCCTTCAGGAGTTTGTGTAAAGCGATTGGCATGAGCAAAATTCTTTACGTATTCACTGAAATCTTTTCCATCCCATACTCCAGTATTAACTTCACTCAATCTCTCATCAACTGTTATCTTATTAACTCCAGTAACCCTCCCTACTATCTCTGCAGTTTCTTTAGTTCTTAAGAATGGAGATACAAATATTAAATCTATCTTCTTATCAAGCAACCACTTACCAGCATTCTGTGCTTGTATCTTTCCGTTACTTGTAAGGTGATGTTTGTTACTTGCTTTTGAACTTATGACATTCAAAGTATTGTTCTCTGCTTCACCATGACGGCAAACGTAATATGTATTCTTAGCTTTACTATATTTTCTAAGTTCTTCAACTGAGCCTAATACATGACATTCTTCTGTCTTTTCATCTCTCCATACTGGTAGTGGTGCACCCCAGAATCTTGATCTAGATATTGCCCAGTCACGAGCTCCTAGTAGCCAATTACCAAATCTTCCTTCTCCAACTTCAGGAGGAGTCCATTTAACTCTCTTATTTTCTTTTACCAGCTTATCCTTTAAATCTGTAACCTTAACAAACCATGATGATGAAGCATAGTTTAGTAGTGGTGTATCACAACGCCAACAGTGTGGGTATGAGTGTATGATCTTTTCTTTAGCAAAAAGTCTCTCAACTTTCGCTAAGTATTTTATCATCTCTATATCCGCCTTTTGATGATTATCTTTGTCTTCAGCTGTATCCTTTGGTTTTACATCTTGTCCTGCAAAGTCCATAACTTCTTTTTTGAACTTACCGTTAGTTCCAACATGTTGTACGAATGGTAAATTGTACTTGATTGATAGGTCATAGTCGTCTGAACCAAATGCTGGTGCTATATGTACCACACCTGTTCCTGTATCTAGGGTGACAAAGTCTGCTCCGTATATCTTCCATCCATTCTCTACGTTCTTTAATTTCTTGTCTGAGGAATAGTAATTGAATATTGGTTCATATGATTTACCAATTAGGTCTTTACCATCCATCTCTCCAATTACTTCATATTCTACTTTAACTACTTCTAGTCTAGATTTAGCCAGTATTAATATATCCTGCCCTATCTTAACCTTCACATACTTTGTCTCTGTGTTTATAGCCAAAGCCACATTTCCAGGAAGAGTCCAAGGTGTTGTTGTCCAAGCTAGTACGTATGTATTTGCTTCGTTTATTAATTTAAATTTAACATAAACAGATATATCTGTAATATCCTTGTATCCCTGACTTACTTCAAAGTTTGAGAGTGTTGTCTCACAACGAGGACAAAGGTTCATTGATTTAAAACCTTCATATATTAATCCTTTTTTATGTAATTCAGAAAATGCCCACCATACTGATTCGGTATAGCTTGCATCCATAGTTCTGTAATCATCTTCCATGTCTACCCATCGTCCTAGTCTTGGTATGATTTTTCTCCAATCATCTGCATAACGCATAACACTACCCTGTGCTACTGCATTGAACTTTCCGATACCATAATCAACTATATCTTTCTTTGAAAGTAGCTTTAGTTCTTTCTCTACAAGATTCTCTACTGGTAGTCCATGACAGTCCCAACCCCATCTACGACGAACATGATATCCCTTCATTGTCTTGTATCTTGGAATTATATCCTTTACTGTTCCTGGAACTACGTGACCATAGTGTGGTTCTCCAGTTGCAAATGGTGGACCGTCATAAAACACATATTCACCCTTTGGAGAAGGTTTTTCTAGAGTTTTTTTAAATATATTGTTTTTTTCCCAAAAATCTAATATTTTCTCCTCATTTTCTACATGCTTAGGCTTTTCTCGGGGGGTTTCTTCTTTCATGTAGCCATTTTAGCATTTTCTATTCTTTTTTTCACCCCTACATCCTCTCCGGTACCTTTATACCCAAGACCCACAAACCATTCCTCATAACTTGTTCAAATACCCTAGTTACTAGTACACGATATGGTGAGATAACATCTGTATCATCTATGATCTGATTGTTAGCGTAATATGCATTGAATTCAGATGATAGTTCTGTTAAGTATGTAATTATATAGTTAGGTGCAAAGTCTTCTCTTGCTCTCTCTATAACCTCTGGGAATCTTAGTAGTAGTCTCTCGAGATTACTTGCTGTATCTGGTAGAACTTTGATTTCCTTGTTACCCGCTTTAGACACAACAGCATGTGCACGAACTGTTGCGTACTGTAAGTATGGACCTGAATCTCCTTCAAATGACAGAGCTTTGTCTGGATCGTATATTATATCTCCCCCTATGGCCTGTCTTAGTACAGTATATTTTAATCCTGCAATAGCTACTTCATTTGATATCTTTTCTTTTTCCTCTACTGAAAAATCTCTTTCTTTAATCTTTTCATCTACTAGAGACTGAAACTCTTGTATCAAATCATCAGCAGAAACGATATTACCCTTTCTTGATGACATCTTACCTGATGATGGACGCAAAATTCCATGACTCAAATGCTTCATCTTAAGTGCCATGTCAGGATATATTTCTTTTAATGCAGCTAGTATTACTTTGAAATATGCATTCTGTTCATTTGCAGTAACTACAACAGACTCTGTTAGACCTGGGTATAGCTCAAATTTCTTTTTAGTTAACCCTAGCTCTTTTGCTTCGTATGTAGGTAGTCCTTGAGAGTTGATGAATACGCGAGTATGTTCTCCATACTTCTCTCCCTTAAATACAATAGCTCCTTCACTCTCTTCAAATATTCCCTTCTTCAGGAACTCCTTAACTATATTGATTCCATCATTTGCAACATCACTTTCGAAAAAGAAATTATTAAACTTTGTTCCAAGTTTGTCATATATTAAATCGAAGTATTCTAGACTTAGTTTTCTTCCCTTGTTATATATCTCATTTATACTCTCATCTGATTTCTCAAATATCTTTTTGTTAACCTCAGCTATCTCTTTCTTAGCAGCTTCATCTGTCTCATACATCTGCGAACCAAGTACGTACATACTACCTAGATACTTAATATCATTTTTGTAGTTTCCATCCTTTGATATTGCCCAGATAGTTTTAGCAACGTGTAACCCTACATCTCCTTGATAGCAGGCACGTATTACATCAGCACCAGAGAATTCTACGATTCTAGATATAGATTCTCCAATTGTGTTTGCCATTAAGTGACCGATATGAAAAACCTTAAATGGATTAGGATCGGTGTATTCAACCATTACTTTCTTTCCCTTGTCCCTATCTATTCTTCCAAAAGAATTAAGTTTATTACTCTCAGAAAGACTAAGTATGTTTTTAACAAAGTATGAATCCTTTATTTTTATGTTTATAAACCCCGGTCCTGCAACTTCTACCTTTTCTATATCTCCTTGTATACCAATTTCTTTAACTATATTCTCAGCTAGAGTCTTCGGTGAGATTTTTAACTGTTTAGCATTGACCATTGCAATATTTGTGGTCAAATCTCCATGACTCATGTCTTCTGGGTGCTCAAGTTTAACAACTGGATTCTCAATTCCAGCTTTAATACAAGCCTCTTTTAGTATTCTTGATATTTCCTCCATATTTACACCATTCTAGCATCAAAAACATTCTTTTGTAAGAAACTTGCATAATATTGAAATGTCTGTTATTGTATTTTTGGACTAAGAAATGATCCATCCTGCCCAGGGTGAGTAGTTTCGCCTCTATGTTTGGGGAGAGGTAAGCCGCCGGTGGCACGTTCGGTGCCACCGGTTTTTCTTTCAGCGGATAAATGGAATTAGTAGATGCACATCACTAAGTAACGGGGTTGCTTAGGGGGCATGTGGTAATTGAAAGGTCCTATCAATCTGTCGGCTGACAGGCTGACAAATTGATACCTCTCGCTGGTAAGGGCACCGGCGAGAGGATTTTTTTATATATACAAAAGCCACCCGAAGGTGGCTGTGACTACAGTGATGTAGCTCTCATATCGAATCTTTCGATTATACCCCTAATCCTATCAATTTCAGGATTATGGACGTGGTTTGGGGTCATGGGAATTTGAATTGATGCGGGATAGAAAAGATAGAACACCTTTTCTCTCATCTCGCCAAATGGATATAGCCCGTTAGCCAAGATGACTCTGTATCCCTTTTTCACCAAGTCATTGACTGTCCACCCGAGTATGTCTTTCGAGCTCATATCTCTGACAAACCGAAGGTGATATATGGCCGTGAACAGTAGGTAATCATTAGTAAACATCTTTACTGATTCCCAGTATTGGCTACCGTTACGAAATCGCAGATACCAGGAGACGAAAAACTGTAACAATCCCGTTGCCAAAAGCACGGGCATCAAAATCAACATCGCTGTGCTATGTGTCTTGTAGACAATCACAAGCGCAAAAGATGTTAACGTCACTATGCCGGCAAATAGGAAAATTCTTGATGCAAATATGTTTTGCAACATATACACTGGGTCGAATTTACTCCTACCGGTCTTATTAGACCAAGCAGTCAGTGAACCTGACTCAATCTTACCGTCGCGAAGAAGTCGAAGAACGAAGTTTATTTTCATGCCTCCGTTAATCTACCCCTTAAACATTCTTTTGTAAAGAATTACTTTCGAAGAATTGAATCAATCTTTTCTGCAATCTTTTTCATATCTTTCTCCTTCTTTCCTCTAGTTGTCTCGGCTGCAGTGCCTAGTCTAATACCAGATGGATCCATAGGTGATCTTGTATCGTATGGGATTGTATTTTTGTTAACAATTATCCCCTGTCTCTCTAGCCTATCACTAGCCTCACCTCCACTGATTCCCTTTCCATCCATCCAAGTATCTACTAGTACAAGATGGCTATCAGTTCCTCCTGATATTATCCTCCATCCTTTCTTTGCTAGTTCTTCTGATAGTACCTTTGCATTCTTCTTTATCTGTCCTGCATACTTTCTGAAAGCTGGTGTACTTGCTTCCTTTAGTGCCACAGCAACTGCTGCTATCTGATTATCATGTGGACCTCCCTGTAGTCCTGGAAATACCGCCTTATCAACCAAGTCTCCTAGTATCTGTTCCTTACCATTACTTCCAACTATCTTCTTATCATTTCTTGTAAAGATTAATGCACTTCTTGGACCTCGTAGAGTTTTATGAACAGTTGTTGTAACAATGTCTGCATACAAGAATGGAGATGGATATACCTTTCCAGCAACTAGTCCTGCAATATGTGACATATCTACCATAAGTAGAGCTCCGCATGCATTAGCTATTTCTCTCAACTTCTTGAAATCTATAGTTCTTGGATATGCAGTATATCCTCCAACAATTATTGCTGGCTTTTCTCTCATTGCTATCTCCATTAATGAATCATAGTTTAGTACTTCACTCTCCCTATCAACTCCGTATGGAATCTGAGTCCAGAACTTTCCTGTAGCAGATACTTTATGTCCATGTGTTAGATGTCCTCCCTGATCAAGTGACATACCCATAATCTTTCCTCCTTGTGGTACTAGGGCTACGTATACGGCAAGATTTGCAGGTGAGCCTGATAGTGCCTGAACGTTAACTGACCAGTCATTTAGTCCGAATAGTTTTAGAGCTCTGTCTTTACAAAGGTTCTCCATCTTGTCTACTATCTCATTACCTCCATAGTATCTCTTTCCTGGATATCCCTCTGAATACTTATTTACAAATTCAGAACCTAGAGCCTCAAGTACATCACTTGATACATAGTTCTCAGATGCAATTAAGTTTATTACACTCTTCTGTCTCTTCTTTTCTGTATCAATTAGTTTCTTAATTTGTATATCTTTCATGGGATTTCGTAATTACTTTTAATATACAAATACTATCATTTAACAGCTGTATATCAAAAAATATACATTTTATGAAACAGAATAGATATTTGGGCAATATGGACCATACATCTAGATGAGGAGTATGATACGGACAGATACTTGTATATGAAAAGACCCAAAAAATCCGATACTGATCGGATGCTTGATTTCATTAGGTTGACTCATCTCTTTCAACAGATCAAGCGAGTTGTTCGTGCGACTGGTGAAATGAGGTGGGAGAATGATGCAGAACACTCATACCAATTAGCCATATTTGTTTGGTATGTGATTAACAGCAAGGGTTTAAAGTTAGACCTGAACAAGTGCATCCTGTATGCCTTGGTTCACGATCTACCTGAGATCTATTCTGGTGATCCATGTCCATTTACTGATGGTCCACAATCGATACATGGAAAGGCAGAGCGAGAAAAAGCTGCTATCGAACGGCTCAAACGTGAGCTTGAAGAGTTTCCGGATCTAATCAAGGCTCTTGAAGCATATGAGAGATTCGAGGATCCTGAATCTCGTTTTGTATACGTATTGGACAAGCTTCTCCCGTTATACAACATAAGGCTCGATCGTGGTAGAACATGGAGACAATTTCAGACACCTATGGATACCTTACTCGCTGAACGCGAGAAGAAGGTAAGGAGATGTCCTGTTGGCTCCAAAATGTATGACGAGATTGTGGTTGAATTAAGAAAAATGCAGGATGAACTCTTTCCTCCGAGTGCATCCCCCTTACCAGCAGAAGAACTGCTGGAGGTTATAAGACCAAGATTTGGTTGAACAACAAGCCACTACAGAGTTAGTGGCTTGATTTTATTTACCAGTACTACCGAATCTACCCTCTCCACGAGAACTATCATTTAGAATAGTAACTTCTTCAAGATCAGCTATTACTACAGGAAGTATCACTAGCTGAGCAATCTTATCCCCCTTCTTTATCTCATATTCTTCTTGTCCTAGATTTATCAAATTAACATTGTATTCTCCCCTGTACCCAGCATCATATACACCGCCCATAGTGTGTATTCCGGCATTCTTAGGTAGTCCACTTTTGTCTTTGACTATTGCAGCGTATCCAGGATCAAATTCTAGAGCAAAGCCAGTAAAGAATATTTTTCTTTCTCCGGGTTTAAGGATATAGCTTTCAGTAGAATACATATCCATACCAACATCTCCTGGATGAGCGTAAGTTGGAAGCTTAGAGTCTGGTGAGGTTTTCTTTATCTTTATTTTCATAACAACATGATACAACAAAAAGCTGGATCTTGGTTGAAGCTAGGTATTGACAATAGGTATAAATAGAGGTAGTTTAATTTTGGACAAACAACCAAAGGATGACATGACACTACCTGAAATTGCTGGTCTCAATCGAGATCAAGTTTTGACACTCATGAACAGTCGCAGTTACAAACAATACTGCGATGGAATCGAAGCCTATTTGAAAGGCAAATGTATCTTCTGTGACCCTCTCGGCCCCAAGAACAAGGTCTTGTTCGAAACAGATGGCGGAGAGCACGCTTGGAGGGTTTGGGAAAATCCATTCCCACTCAAACGCACTTCGAGACACCTCATTATGGCGCCGGTTCAGCACCTAACCGACCCAAATCTGATTACCAGATGGGATTGGATTAAGCAGGGAGAAATCTGGCTGTATGCTAGAGACGTCCTTGGTATAAAGGGTGGAGCATGTGTCGGAAGATTCGGCTCGCCTGAATTCAACGCAGGCAGCATTCTTCATCTCCACACCAACATCATTGTGCCGGACGGAACTGGTGATGTGCAGATTACCGTCGGCAAAAGTCCTGAAAAAATGGAGCTTATCGCCAGACGTGTTGTGGTTTTTGAGAAGCTACGCACAGGCACATCACGTCTGGAAGACTTGTCACCAGAGGAACTAGAATTGGTTGATGGTCGTATTTGATCATCTTTAAAGGCGCTATCGCAAGTCGGCAGCGCCTCTGTTTTTTACAATCACAGCACACATAACATACACAAACAAGACTACCTCTAATAAGGTATTTTTTATATACTTTAATCATTAATAATCTAAATAGATTTAATGAATAAAACACCAGATAGACAGTACAAGAATTTAATTGAATTTATACTGAAGAACGGAGAAAGTGTTTCTACTCCTCAAGATGTTAATGCATTAACTTGCTTCGGTACTACTCAGAGTCTAATTTATGACCTATCAAATGGGGATCCGATAATTACAGAGAGAAAGATGGGTATAAATGGACCAATTGCTGAGATGTGTGCATTCATAAATGCGGAGCAAGACTTCAAAGTGATGCAGGAAAAATATGGTGTACCAAAAGCATTTTGGGAACCTTGGGTGACTGAGAAGAAAACTCAGAAAGTTGGAGCTAGACCTGATTGTCTTGGTGATGGATCATATGGTAGAGCTTTTGCCGCATTCCCTACACCAGACGGAATGGAATTCAATCAAATTGAAAATATTATACGAATGCTGAAAGATGAAAAATTAAGAAACCGTCGTACTATATACATGAGTCCATGGATACCTTTCTATAACGGCTGGGGAGCAACTCAACGTACCGTCGTATCACCTTGTCATGGTTGGGTACACTTCAGAGTAATCAATGGAAACTTAGATATGATATCTTGGCATAGAGCTGCCGATGTATTACTTGGTTTTCCGAATGACATGATTACGTATGCTTCATTTTTTAGGATGATGGAATCTGTAACTGGTATAAAAGCGAGACGTATCATCTTTCAATTATCTGATGCACATATTTATGAAAATCAATTAAATGAAGCAAAAGAGATACTGACTCGTAGTGATAAGTCACTACCATCATTAAAGATAGTTAACAAGAAGGAAAACATTAAAGATTTTAGAAAGGAGGATTTTGAGCTAAATGATTACGAGCCACACGAGCCTATGAGGATACCAAGCGCAGTATAATTTAAAAAAATATATGTTAAACATGCACAATATTAGAAGCGATGAGCAAAAGACAAGAATGGAAAAAGCAGCCAAAGAGAATATCTGTCCGTTCTGCTCAGAAGGCCTGAAAGTAATTCACAAACTACCGATAGAGACTGACATTGGAAAGTTTTTTATAACCAAATCTGCTTTCCCCTACGAAGGAACTGAGTACCACTACTTAATTATCTCAAAAGAACACATTACAGAACCAGCTCAATTATCAAGTGAACATTGGCAAGATATTGGAAAATCATTTAATTGGGTATTGGAAAATACCAAGATGACTGGGGGTGGTATGTTTTTACGTTTTGGTGATATGAAGAAAAATGGATCTTCTGTTGCACATGTACACTTACACGTCATATCTGGTAATTCCGGAGAATTCGATCCTGAGGAAACTCGTGAGTCGCTAAAGGTTAAGTTGGGGTACAAGAAGAAATAGGCTATTCTAAAAACTTTTCTATAAACTTAGGCATTTCTGACAAAATCTTCTTTGTAAGGTCTCTCTTTCCATCCAAGTGTAGCTTTCTAATCTTTGCCGTAGTACTTGTTTGCGCTTGAGGTAATAGTATACAAACCTCTTTGCAATAACTCTTAATTTCATCTAGGTGCTCTGAGGTGTGCTTAGTAGATTCGGATACTATGAGCACATCTGGTAGAACCAACTCTATCAGATGTCCGCTCTTATCTGTATGCTTCTTCAAAAAAATAGCATCTACAGATTCTAGGTGTGATAGCATTTCGATTCTTTCATCTTCAGATACTATTGGCCTATCTGGTCCCTTTCTCTTTTTAATTTTCTTGTCAGAATCAACTCCGACTATCAAAAAATCACCTTTTTGCTTAGCAGCATTAAGATATCGCATATGTCCAACATGTAGCATGTCCCAAGAACCAGAAGATAGTACAATCTTCTTCCCTTCTTTACGTAGTAGGTCAAGTTTCTTTCCTAAGGTCTTAGCAGAATATTCTTTGTTGATTTTGGCCATATTTAATGAAAATTATGATAAAATCATATCATGGATGAGCTAAAATATACAAAAAAAGACAGTTTCTCTAAACTTCCTGATTTAAATATACCGTTTAAGGATATTGATGAGGAGATATCATATTTTCAGAACCCTGAGCTATACCAATTAGTAGATGGTGATAACAAATACATGTTGGCAGCTAAACAGTCTGCCATAGATTTTTCTCTAACATCAGTTTTTCCGATAGGGATAGTTGCTGAAAAAAATGGAGAGATAATTGCTCGTGCTGGAAATGGTAATGGGTATCATGAAAACAACCTAGATACACCAAAACATAGGAAGGGATGTGTAAGGAGATACATGAATGACGAACGAGAGGCAGCTGGCCTAGAGAAATTCAAAAGTGGTGAAGGATTTGAATTATGTCCCGGGTGTCATACCGACAGTCATGCAGAAGCTAATCTGATTAAGGAATGCAAGAAGATTAACAGATATGATGATTTAAATGGTGCCAATGTGTACATGTATGGTCATTTTTGGTGCTGCAAAGATTGTTGGAAAAAAATGATTGATGCTGGAATACAAAATGTATATCTTCCTGTATTTGCCGATGACTTCAAGGACAAAGAGTTTGTAAAAAAATGGTCTGAAGAGATAGGTAGAACTCGTCACTTGTAGTATATGGTGTACTTGTTAAAATATATGTAAGTTAAACTAATATACAAATGATAAAAGTCTTCATAATCGCAGCAGTATCAGCAGATGGCTTCATAGCAAAGGATAGCCAGCACAGTCCTATGTACTGGAGTAGCAAAGCTGATAAAAAACGCTTTATAGAGCTTACTAAGCGTGCTGGAGTGGTAGTAATGGGTTCATCTACATACAAGACTATTGGGCAGCCTCTGAAGGAGAGAGTGAATATCGTATACTCGAAAAATCAGACATTTGATGGAGTAGAAGTTACTCAAGATAGTCCCATAGATCTAATTAAGAAGCTTGAAGAGAGAGGATTTAAAGAAGTAGCTATCTGTGGAGGATCACATATATACACAATGTTTATGAAAGCTAATATTGTTGATACTGTATATCTAACAATAGAGCCTGTAGTATTTGGTAAAGGAATGACTATCTTTAACGAAGATTTACACTACTCTCTTAAACTTGTTTCTTCTCAAGCTTCAGAATCAAGTGGTTCCCTACTTCTAGAATACAAGGTGGACTATACTGGTACACCAAAGCTGAAGGATTAGACAACAAAAAACAGGTGCCTAGCACCTGTTTTTTTGTTTTAGCTATTTAACATCCACTCCCATTGATTTACATGAACCCTCGATGATTCTCATTGCAGCTTCGATACTTCCTGCATTTAGATCTGGCATCTTACGTTCTGCAATCGCACGAACTTGAGCTTTTGTAATAGTTCCTGCTCTCTTTACAGCATGCTTTCCTGAACCGCTCTCAGCACCAATTGCCTTAAGGATTAGTGAACTTGCTGGTGGAGTCTTTAGAACGAAGTCATATGATCTGTCATCGTAAACTGTGATAACTACTGGTATCATATCTCCCATCATTCCCTTTGTAGCATCGTTGAATTTCTTTGTGAAATCTCCGATGTTAACTCCTGCCTGTCCTAGAGTAGGTCCAAGTGGTGGAGCTGGTGTAGCTTTTCCAGCTGGAGCGATAACTTTTACTTTTTTAATTATTTTTTTAGCCATTTTATTGTTTTATAGATAATGCCTCTAGAAGCATGAGGTAATAGAGATACTATATTAAATCTTACTAACTTGCAAGAAGTCTAGCTCTACTGGTGTTTCTCGACCAAACATAGAAACTAGTACCTTTACCTTTCCTCTACTGTCATCAACTTCACTAACCTTACCCTCTAGATCCTTGAATGGACCGTCTACGATCTTTACATTCTCGTCGATAGCAAGGTCAATTGTATGCTTAACCTCATCCTTGTTCATACGTCCGAATAGGGTATCAACTTCCTTCTTCTCTAGTGGAACTGGGAATACTCCAGACCCTACGAATCCTGTAACACGAGGTGTGTTACGAACTACATACCAAGAATCGTCTGTAACGATCATATCTACTAGTACGTATCCAGGGTAGATCTTCTCTTCTTCCTCCACTCTCTTCCCTCCCTTTATCTTTATCTTCTTCTCTGTAGGTACAATTACATTGAAAATTCTATCCTCCATTCCTAGAGACTCAATTCTTTGCTTTAGATTACGAGCCACTGCATTCTCGTATCCTGCGTATGTATGTATTGCATACCAACTTCTATCTCCACCAATTTGTTGTTTTGACATAGTTTTATACGAATAGGGTTAATAGTCTTCCGAATATGTAGTCGAATAGGCCCAAGAAAACTGCTACACCGAATGATACTAGAACTACAGCTACTGAGTATGCTATAGCCTGCTTTCTACTTGGCCATGTTACATGAGCCATTTCTGCACGTGTTTCTTTTATGTATTCAGTGATTTTCATATTCGTTTTTAGATTGTTATTAAAAAACCCCGAAGGGGGTAGTAACTAAATACTACCCCCTTTGAAGGTTTATGTCAATATGTGTCGATACTATACCAATGTATTAATTATCATATTATAAAAACTACAAATTAATATCATTCTCGCACTCTCTAAAAGCGGTGTAGTCATCGGAATAGTCACCGATTGAAGGATTATGATTTTGATCCCACCCCGCTATTCCAATTTTTATCCTCTTATCAACGTGTCTGTAGTCCCCAACTGTCCAATCGTAATACCCCGTATTTGGTATGACAGAAGTAATATAACCAGTAGAACCTGGGCCTGGTAACGTATATCCTATAATAACTTTCTCTACATTTATCGAATTCCACACTATGCGATAAGTTTTTCCAATCTGGAAGGTGTCTCCTCCATTCGGAGACACAACAGTAATTGAAGAAGTTGCATTACTGTCTATTGATAGCACAGGCGATGGTACTGATTCAGGACCAGGAATTACCTTACACTCCGCAGGCGCAGGAACATATGATGACTCTGGAATACTTTTTTGTAGTAAGGGCCCATTCTTAAAATATACCTTGACCTCTCCGCCGTAAAAATGGTTTTTTTCAATTTGACCAAAGAGCCTTAAATTATGTGAGCCGGAACTAAGGTATATACTTTGATTAAACTCTGTATTTAGTTGCTTACCATCTTCAAAAATAACCAGTGGGTAGTCTTTCCATAACGGCTTTTTTCTTGTAGACCAATTTTCAGTAGAAGAATTAAGCGGATCGTGTTGTATCTCAATATAATCAATTTCCCTACCTGAAGGCAAGTCTATAAATAAGTTAAAATTCCAATCAGCATTTGTGCGCTGTGGGCTCGTAGTAACACTCCATCCCGGTTCAAAACTTGCACCCTTACCTGCACGATCTTCAAAGGTATTCATAAGCTCGATTGAGATTCTTGGTTGCTCTTCTGGAATCGGCACTGCTACAGACACAGATGGAGTTGTAACTTTTGGTTCTTCATTAGAACATACACCATTTAAATATGCTCTTGTAGTAGAATCCAAAACTCCGGTCGTTGGCACACCTATACTTTTTTGATACATCTTGAGCGCTTTAGAGGTATTTTCATCAAAACGCCCACTTATATCCTCATTTTTAAATAAATCCATATCGAACAAGAACGTTTGTAGAGCACTTACGTCTTCTCCATAACTATCAACTTTCAAATTCATATAGAATTGACCACATGTAGTTGTGTTTTTGATTGACTTAACTATATTGGATGAAGATAGGTCTCCGCAAGAAGAGCCGGTGGTTGTACTGTAACCAGAATTCGAGATACATCCTTCTGGGTAGATTTCTATAGATTGATCTTGTTTGACCGGAATTACATTTTTATATTCTTTAACTATCACCGGAACATTGGTGTCAATTTTTTGAGGTACTTTATTTAAAACCACCAAATCTGCTTTTTTAGGACTTTGCTCCTTATTTTTTACAGACTCAATCTTACTCAGAGAAACGGTTGTGGTCGCTATGTTTTTTACAGTTTCTATTTGTGAAATCTCAGAATTGACTTTTTGCTCCTGATTAAAAATTTTCCATGTAAAAGGATTCCACCATACTGCAAAAGCAAGATTTGGAATTATTGAGAATAATACTATTACCAAACAGAGTGTCGGAAACTTACTTTTCATATATTTATTTAATTCTACATAGATATAATAGATAGTCAAATAAATAAAAAGACGCCCTATAATAGACGTCTTTTTATAAACTATATCTACATCACTTACCGTATCTCGTATGTAACTGATACATTAGCAGTTACCTTCTGCTCTCCTGTTGGTATTGATGGAACAACTGACTTAGCTGACATTATATCTCCTCCCATAGCTGATTCTGCATATGGATAGTAGCTATCACTTGAATCATAGAAACTTGTGATTCTAACTAGTGTAACTCCTAGATCTTTGGCAATCTTCTCTGCCTTAGCCTTTGCATCTACTATTGCACTAGCTCTTGCTACAGCCTTTACTGAATCTATATCATCAATTGAGAATGATAGGCCATTTACATTCTCTATACCTGTAGTACCTAGTGTATCGAATAGCTCTCCTGCCTTTTCAAGATTACGTACCTTTACTTGTACTGTTTGTGATACGTCATATCCTGTTAGTACAGACTTTGCGTTTGGACATCCAAACTGAGTACATACTCCTTGTGAATATTCATAGTGAGGATTGATTGTGTATGAAAGAGTCTTAATATCTTTCTCTGCTACACCTCCTGCCTTCACAGCATCTAGTGCCTTGTTTATCTTGTTAGTAGCCTGTGTCTGAGCCAACTTAACTGTCTTTGCAAATTCATTAACACTAAATGAAAATGTAGCTATATCAGGTATTGATATTGCTTCTCCTTTTCCATTAACAGTTATATTTGTCATTGCTGGGAATTCCTTTCCAACATATGAGATTGATACTAATTGCTTTAGAGATATAACAGCTAGGAATATTACTAGAAACACTCCTACCCACTTACCTATTTTCCAAATTTGTTCTTGATTTTTCATATTTTTTTATTATTTACACATTATAACACGAATCAACTAAGTTCTCGAAAAGTGCTAGTACTGTCATCTGACCCACTCCACCAGGTACTGGTGTTATCATACTTACAATATCTTTAACCTTTTCAAAGTTAACATCCCCTACTAGTCCTTCTTCTAAATGCCGAGTTATACCCACATCTATTACAATACTTTCATTCTTTACGTATCTTTCATCTACAAATTTTGGTTTACCTATAGCTACAATTAATATATCTGCTTCCTTTGCCTTTTCTGGTATGTTCTCTGTCTCGCTGTGACATACGGTAACCATAGCTCCTTCTTTTCTACACATAAGTGCAATTGGTGTACCAACTAGCTTTGATCTACCCATTACTATTACTTTCTTTTCTTTTAGAGAGATTTGATAGTAAGTTAATAGCTCCAATACACCTCGTGCTGTTGCTGGGGTATATTTTGTATCTAATGTTAGTCCATCTACGTCTTTTTTTGGATCAATACTTTGTATTATTTCATCTGCATTTAAATGCTCTGGCAGTGGTAGCTGTACAATTATTCCATGTACACTGCTATCCATATTATATTTATGTATACTCTCGATTACTTCTTCCTGCTTAACATCATTACCAAATTGAACATGTATTTCTCTTGCGCCAATCTTCTTTGCAAATGATTTCTTTGCTTTAATGAATGCATCTGAGTCTGCTCTGTTGCCAACTTGAATTATTACCAAACAAGGTACGGTATTTAATTTAGAGATTTTCTCTTTTAGTATAGGTAGATAGTATTCACGTGCTTTTCTTCCATCTATTAGAATCATGTTTTTACATTACCATGATTTTTCTGGTATATCTAGAGTTAGAGTTTTTCTTTCATCAGTTGTAGCTGTAGTGAATTCAAGTGATGTTTCAGTAAGTGCAATCTTTTGATCTGGTAGTCTTACACTTGATCCATACTTGCTATCACCCACTATTGGATGCCCTATGTGTGACAACTGGGCTCGTATCTGATGATGTCGTCCTGTCTTAAGTGATACTTTAAGTAGAGAGTATTCTCCTTCAACTTTTACTAAGCTGTATGACAGCTCTGCCCTATCAGCTCCTCTTGTTTCTGTATCAAATACTTCTGCATAGTTTTGATTTTCATCATGCTTGAGATAGTTAACTAGAGTTTCTTCTTTTTTGTTAACTACTCCCATTACCCAAGCATGATATGTTTTCTTTACTGTATGTTCTCTCCATTGTTCTGATAGTCTACTAGCTCCTTTTGAAGTTTTTGCAAATATTACTATTCCGTCAACATTACGATCGAGTCTATGTACAAGACCAAGGAATACATTTCCTGGTTTATTATATTTATGTTTTATATATGTCTTTACATCATCAAAGAGTGATATATCTCCCGACTTATCTCCCTGCACCAAAATACCTGCAGGTTTGTATACTGCGATTAGGTGATTGTCTTCGTAGAGGACTTTTAGAGGTGGCATGAGGGTAGGATAGCATGAGATATGTGTTTGTAGGAAGAGTAATGTGATTATGATATGCTTTATACATGAGTATGATACAGATTGTTACAACTCCCGATGAAACTAATGCTGCCTTGATTAAAGGATTTTTAACTAATCATGGAATACAAGCATCTTATGCACCTAATACTGGTGTTAGAGGACATACACCGTATTGCACAGTATATTGCGAAGATACTAGATCTGAAGAGGCATTGAGACTTCTAAATGAGCAAGGGTTGATTGGTAAATAGCAGTTATTTTAAACATCCACTTTAAACACAAAGACCTGATACTATCAGGTCTTTGTGTTTAATTATGCGCGGTCGCCGAATTTATATTGTCGTAGTGATCTCTATAACTGTATATACAAACTAATATTAATATATTATCAAACAGACTAGTTGTGTCAATTTTTTGTACGCGTCAATCTAGCATTAATACAGTAGAGTAATTATATTCGAGGATATTTGATATTGTGTTTAGCTTCTATAATATTCCTTAATTTTATACCATTACCATGACTAATCATACCTAGATATGATTTTGTAACCTGTTCTTTAAAATTACCCGTACTTAATCTATTTAACATTCTCTTCTTGGTTGTTGTACGTAAGACCCTGTGATCCATAAAGTGTGTCCATCCTAGGAAATCGACACCTGATGATAGTATGGAGATTGATACCTTATTAGGATGTATGGTGAGTTTAAGTCGGTTTCTCAAGAAGTCTTGCATTAGGGTTAGAGTTATTTCGAGATACTTGCGGTCGTGAGACATGACAACGAAATCATCAGCATATCGGATATAATATTTTGCTTTGATTTTATGCTTTACGAATTGGTCAAATTCATTCATGTAAATATTAACGAGTAGCTGCGATGTCAGGTTGCCGAGCGGTAGACCAACACCCTCCGCGTTTGATCTAAAGCTTCCAATGATTACTGATAAAAGTCGAGTAATGTCTTTGTCGAGAATATACGAATCTATAATACCGATTAAAACTTTGTGATCGATATTTGCAAAAAACTTTTTAATATCACACTTAAGTACCCATGCTTTACGTGTGTCATTTCTAGAGGTAATTCTAGAGAACTGTCTGAAACGCTTCAGTGCCCGGTGTGTTCCTTTGCCGATCTGACATGAGTACGAATCCGAAATAAATGTTTTTGTGAAAAATGGAGAAAGGGTCCGGTGTAACGCGTGATGTAATAACCTATCACGTACGCTTGCTTTATGTATATCGCGCGGTTTTGGATCAGATATTTTAAATGCTTGATATGCTGAATGTGTGTAAGTCTTTGTAACAAGGTCGTTGTAAAGTAAAATTGTATTACTCATTAGATTACGCTCAAACTCTTGAACATCTTTTCGATCACTTTTTCCTTGCACGAATTCTTTCCACGCTTTTACAAGATTTTCTAAAGAAATGATATTATTGTATGTATGTTGGAAAATAATTTTGGGCATAAATATAGCGCCAGCCAGCCAGCCAGCCAGCCAGCCAGCCAGCCAGCCAGAAAAAATTTTACCCGTTTTAAATAAGGTCAAGGGTGCTTATCTGACTTGGTATAGATTTTATCAAGATATCCCGAAGATACACAGACACTCTCTAGGTCAACGTATTGATACTTTATTTATTGAAGTTATAGAAGCAATCTCTGCTGCAAGCTTCTTATCGCGTGAGGAAAAACATCCCTATGTCCGCCTTGCGATCAAGAAGGCTGATACTCTACGCGTACTTCTAATGATTCTCTGGGAAACGAAATCTTTTGATGACAAAAAATATATCACCATCTCTGTGATGCTTGATGAGATAGGAAAAATGCTTGGAGGATGGAATGGTCAGCTTACAAAACAAAACTCTCCCAAGAATTAGGGAGAGAAATGAAGTGAGTTGCGAACACCGGCGAACCACCAGTTGTCGTTCCAGTCGTTGTCGTTGCGGTTGACGTTCACCTTGCGCTTGTCGTTCCAACGGTTGAACGTGGCGTAGCATTGTATGGAGTCTCGTCTTTTTCACTGCCCCTCGAATACTCTCAGGGCTGTATCGAATCCGGCATCGTAATGCCTTAAAACTCCATACCAAGTAGCTTCATTTTTTTGAAGTGTCTGCATGCACCACCCTATCCAAAGCCGTGACCGTGGATACTCTCGATGCATGGATACTGGGTTCGGTAGCGGGAAGCCGTAACCGCCCGCATATTCACCTACTGCCGACATAAGTATAGCTGGTTTTATATAAAAAATTAGCCCTGCTTCCAAAATTAATTGAATGCAGGGCTGAGGACTAAGTATAAAAGGACCGGAGTCCTAGGCGACTTAGTGTTGAGAACTACTTGCGAACACCGGCGAACCACCAGCGGTCGCTCCAGCCGCCGCCGTAGCGGCGGACGTACACCTCGCGCCGGTCGCCCCAACGGCTGAACGTGGCGTAGCACCAGTTGCCTTTGGCATCTTTCCAATGAGTGCCGTGGGGCTTCTCATCGGCGAAGGCGGGATCGGCTTCATTAACGGCAGCGACAGAGATCGGATCGGCGGGCTTGAGGCCACGCAGTTCGAACTCCTTTTCAAGGTCGTCGTCGGAGATGAAACCGTTACGCTGGGAGAGATCGGGTTTGAAGAACACAACCTCAACTTCTTCACCCTCACCTTTCGGCATGCTGTCCACGACCTTGCGATCCGTGTACTGCGCGCGACCGGTGGCCTCGATCGCCTCTTGCTGAGAGCGACCGCGGTTCACCTTTGCATTGCGGACGATGAGGTTCGAGACCGCCTCAGCGCGTTCGCGGAAGGGCGTGAACATCATCAGTCCGAGGTTCTCGACTCCGAGGACCTGTTGAGCGACGTCCGAGGTGATTTCGGAGCGATGCTTACGCATCGCGTCGCGGAGTTTGTTGACGGCGTTTTCGATTTGGCCGTTGGTCATTTCGGCTGCAGTCATGATCTGTGTCATGGTGTCATCCTTTCGTATTTGATTTCTCTCTATGCCGAGGAGGCACTATGAGCCAGTGTGGTCATAGTGAGAAATAGCCCAGAATTGAGCCACTTTTAACTATAACCAAACTAGTGTTCGTCAATGAACAAGCTAGTACATAGTATACTACTATATACTAGTATTGTCAATACCTCGTAATAGTTCAATAGTTTCGAATCATCTACCCTCTCCACCTAGCAAATATTCCACAAGGCAGCTCTCTTCCACTCACCTCAGGTATTGTAAGCTCTCCAATCTCTATACTTCCTCCAAACTTCTCTGTTAACACCTCTAATACATTTCTGTAAGCTATAGCTGAATACCCTGCTGAGTATCCATTGATTATAAAGAACAATGATTTGTCTTTTAATAGCTTTATACAATTCTCTACTAGCGGTAGAAAATCTTCTTCAATCTTCCACACTTCCTTGTTAGCACCATGACCAAATGCTGGTGGATCCATAAGGATAGCATCATATCTATTCCCTCTCTTCAACTCTCTCTCAACAAACAATCTGGCATCCTCTAATATCCAACGTATTGGTTTGTCCTTTAGTCCTGATAGCTCAGCATTCTCTCTTGCCCAAGTAATTGCAGATTTTGATCCGTCCACATGCACAACCTTAGCTCCTGCTTGAGCACAAGCAAGACTTGCTCCTCCTGTATATCCAAAAAGATTTAATACTTCAGCTCCCTCATTCCCCTTTATCACCTCCCTCATCCAATCCCAATTAGTAATATGCTCTGGGAATATACCTGTATGTTTAAATGCAGTTGGCTTTATCCAAAACTTAAGATCAGCATACTCTATTTGCCACTTATCTAACTTCTCTTTCTTTTTGTATACCCACTCTGCAGAAGCTTCACTTCTTGAGAAGCTTGCATCTGCCTTCTTCCACTCACTTTCATCCAATTTCTTTCTCCATAGAGCTTGTGGATCTGGTCTGGATAGGATAACACTACCGAATTGCTCCAGTTTCTCTCCATCTCCTGAGTCTAGTAATTTGTATTCGTTATTTCTCATAATTTTTGCAAACTAGGTATGCTGAGAGACCGAATATTGAGAGAGATGAAAATGCTGACAATACACAATACTGACAGAATGCTTTTAATACAAATGTCATTATAGACATGAAGTATATTGATGCGATTAATCCTAGTACTGACATTACAACAGGAATCTTTAGGAAGATTACTTTCTTTGTATCGAAATATACAAACATCATGAGAGCTATGATGAAGTAGTATATTGAACCAAGTAGTGAAACTGGGATACCGTAAATAACGGAATACGAGCTGGTTAACACTGTCTCACACCCTCCTGTTGTACAAGGTGGTATTACATTCTTGAAATGCTCAATTGATACGTAAGTAGCATCAGCAAAACCAATCAAAGCCATTACTAAAATGGCAATTGGTATCCATTTAGGAATTTGTTGTAGATGTAGCAGCTTCGTAGATAGCTTTTTTAAATTGTTCATATGTTTGTGCATTAACTTTCTTTCCATTGATATAGAAACTTGGTGTACTGTTTACCCCTGCTTTTAGTCCACTCTTTAGATCTGCATCTATCTTTGCCATTACCTCTTTAGATGAGTAGTCTGTCTCGAACTTAGTTATATCGAGTTCTAAGTCTTTTGCATAACCTGCAAATACTGTCTTTGCATCAGTTGATGTTGCCCAATTGTCTTGTGTTGTGAATAGCTTTTCATACATATCCCAGAACTTTCCCTGCTTTCCTGCAGCTTCTGCTGCTTGTGCTGCTGGTATTGCATTTGCATGCTGAGATAGGGGGAAATGTCTGTATACAAACTGAAAGTTACTAGATTCCTTAGAATATACTTCTTCAATTAGAGGAAAGTATGCAGCACATGCTGGACACTGGAAATCACTGTACTCAACCATAGTAACTCCAGTTGTAGTCGCCCCCTTTACCCAGTCAGTCTCACTAACCACATCAACTGGCATGATGCCTAAACTCTCTCTCTTTTCTTTAGCTGAGGCAGCTATCATACCCCAGACTATGAGGCCAATAACGATGATAAAAGCGCTCCAACTAAGTATTCTTTGTGTATTCATGCTGAGATTATAGCATCATTACAAAAAATGAGAAAATTCGATCAAAAGGTATATTCCTAGAGCATTCATTACAAATGCTACGGGTAATAGCACAGTAGTTTTCATCTTAGACATTCCAAGAAGTGTAATACCGAATTCATCAGGTAATGGTGAGGCTATGATGAGTGCCCCAATTAGCGGAGATAGCCAACGCATGAACCCAAAGTGTAGAGATTTCAGTAAGTGCTTTAATGTTGAAGTTTTTAATGCTTTCTTTAAGTCCTCTGCAAATCTATCCTTTATAAACAAAAACAATATTAGATCACCAAACATCGCACCTAGTGCTCCCCAGAATACTACTCCAAGTATTGGTGAATGATTTGATATATGAATTAGTGTAATTGATGAAGGAGCTAGAGTGAAAGCTGAGGTAAAGAATATACCCGCAATGAAACTTGAGATAATGTAATAGTCTTTGAAAAGTGATATTACGTAATCAATTATTCCTAATTTAGAGAATATAACTGCAATCAAAATACCGACTGCAATCATAACAACATCTCTTACAAGTGCATATGCATTTTTCTTTTGTTTAATTGCCATATTTAAATTATATCAAATATCTTCATGAACTTTACTGGATCAATTGATATTCCTCCAATCTTAATACTTAGATGTAGATGTGGTGACTCTGCATATCCTGTCATACCACTATACCCTATTGTATCCCCTGCTTTCACCATATCCCCTGACTTAACTTTAATATCAGACAAATGCATGTATAGCGTATTTAATCCTAATCCATGGTCAATTATCACGGTCTTACCATACACTGTGTATTCAGTTGATATCTTAACTTCTCCATCATTCATAGCTTTCACTTCTGTACCGACATTTGCTCTAAAATCAGTACCTTTATGAACAATTACATAACCTACAGTATCTCTGTTGTATCCATAATCATCAGTTATGAATATAGATTTTAGAGGTAGTTTAAAATTCTTCTCCCATAATTTTGTAGGTGAAGATTTAATATTGTTAATTGCAATATTCTCTTTAGCTAAGTTATTTACTAGCACCTTCCCCGCTTCTTTTGTATTGCCTCCCAACTTCTCAGGAATACCTAATGGTTTCTCTATCCTCTCTCTTGGTGTAAGTTGTATTTCTTTAGTTAGTACTACCCCATTCTCTAAATTCACCTTTACTACATGATTAAGTTTTGTCTCTTCGAAAGGTACAGCGATTAATCCTCTGTAGTAATCTTCGTATTTAAATACAGGTATTACTCTTGTGTCGATATACATTTCTTTTGGAGTTGTACTAGCAATTACTGTTACCATAACTGGATCTCCTGGATATATGGTTTTGGTTGATAGCTGTAGTTCTGTTACCACTTCTTCTTGCATTACTGGAACTATAGATTCTGTTGGAGCGACATTGAATACAAAGAAATTTATGACCAACACTGCAATTAATATTCTGTACCAACCAAACATTGTAAGAGATATTTTTGATATATGTCTCTCTAGGAAATATAGGACTAGAAAAGATACAGCAAATGATACTAAGAAGCCATAAAACAAGGTGTCCCATGAATGTAGTCCTAGTAACAGGTCTCTGTTCTTGTATGCATCATAACTTACCGCTGCGCCAAGGGTTGGTATGGCTAGCATGAATGTATATTCGAATATTACCGATCTTTTTATACCTCTAAATATTCCCGCAATGATTGTTGCTCCTGATCTAGATACTCCGGGAATGATGGCTATTGCTTGAGCTAGACCTATAACGAATGCATCTATCTTGGTAATGTTATCTCTTCCAAAACTTAATAGGTCGGTTCTTCCACCTCGTCTCATATATACCTTTTCTAGGTAAATAAATATTAATCCACCTATAAGCGACATGATTGCCAGTATTATCATGTTACCTTCTAGTAGCTTCTTAAACATTTTATAGAAAATGAAGCCAACCACTGCACTTGGGATGAAGCTAATACAGATGTTAGTAAATACTTTTCTACTCTTAAAGATCTTTTTCGAGAACAGAATAATACCGGCTAGTAGTGCTCCTAATTGAATTATTAGTAGATAGAATTTTATAAATGAATCTACTGTATCTATATTAAGTAGTTTAGAAGCGATTATTAAATGCGCGGTTGAGGATATAGGCAAAAACTCTATTACTCCTTCTAGAATTGCAACTATTGATAGATGAAGATCCATGTGAATATTTTAACTTTATTTATCTAATATGTAAAAGAGTTGGTGGACAAGTACTCATTTGTTTGTTATATTAATTTCGGCATGAGACATGTTCTTCTTTTAACACTGCTCTCGCTTTTTTGCGCGAGAGCGGCGGACACGCAATTCGGACACGAGATCGTTCCCGAATCGACACCCAGCACATCAGCCACTATTGGTTGGAAAGAGTCGCAAACCCGACTAACAACTGAGGAGTTATGGAATGGGCTAAAGACCCTCCAATTTACGAACGCTAGTGCTCCGACAACTGGAGCCAGAGAATTGGCGTTCCTCATCAGGACCCCAACATCATATAGATCTGACGGATCTGCAGATCTACATCGTCACAACCCTCATGACGACCCGACCCAATTTGCGGCCGGGGTTCCAGAGGTCAGCGGTTTGGTAGCAGTGCCATTCATGGCCGCAATCGTTTTTTTCACGATGCAACGCAGAAGGAATGCCTAGAACGGCATCCTGTATCAGGGCCCTCGTACGGGGGCCCTTTTTTTTATACAATAATCTTTACCCCTTTAGTTAATAAGTACTCACGAACCTGATCTTTGTCTGAATCTGCAAGTATATATCCATCTATATCCAAAGTTGGTGCTTTTGTCTGATTACTTTTCTTTATCATTTCATCAAAATATTCTTTGTTAGTTGTAACTTCTCTTTCCTCGAAAGGAATGTTATTTGATTTAAGTAGATCAAGTACTCCCTTACACCAAGGACAACCATTTTTTGTATATAGAACTATATTCATGTCTAAATTATATATCACTTTGTGTATAAATGATATTTGAATATTTACATAGTATGGTAGTATATTACGCAGTGAGCAATGTTGGAGAGGCTGTTGAGACGATTGCAATCAGTCCGGTTGGACTGGTGTCGGCCTACGACCTGATAGATGGTTGTGGGGTAACCATAAAAAACAAGGCTCCGTGGAAGGAGGGATCAGATTAAGCTTGGAGCAAGCGTGTTTAGTGGCGAATGAGCGTGACCGGTGTCACGCTCTATTTTTATACAATATTACTCTTAACCCCCTCTATACTCTTATTAATATTCTCTATTGTCACTCTCAATATCTCAGCTTCTGCCTCATTTGATGAGAATGCAATATGCGGAGTTACTGTAACTAGTGGATGATTGATTAACTCTATATCCTCATGTAGAACTTCGCTATCATTTACTTTCTCTTTTAACTTTCTCTCTTCTTCTAGAACATCCAATCCCGCTCCAGCGATAACTCCATTTTCAAGTCCCCATATCAAAGCTTTTGTATCTAATATCTCTCCTCTTGCGGTATTGATTAGATAGCTTCCTTTCTTGAAGAACTTAATATTCTCCATATTAATTAAATGATGCGTATCTTTGTTGTATGGAGTGTGTAGAGTTACAATATCTGACTTACCTAACACTTCCTTTAGTGATCCGTAATAGAAACCGTTAATATTAGCAAACTCCATATCAGGATATGCATCATATGCAATTACATTCATTCCAAAACCTTTAGCTATTCTTACAACATTCTTTCCAATCTTACCTGTTCCAATCACTCCTATAGTCTTACCAAATAGGTCAAAACCTCTTAGATCTGATATATCATAATTTACTCCATTTCGAAGTTTGCTATTAGCTCTTGAGATTTTTCTACTTACATCAAGAAGAAGAGCGAATGCAAATTCTGCTACTGTTACTGAACCATATGCTGGAACGTTAGATGATGATATTCCTTTTGTTTTAGCATATTCAGTATCTATATGATCAAATCCAGTTGAACGAGTTGATATATGCTTTAGGTTTGGTATTAGATCTATTACCTCTTTCTTTACTTCTGAGTTTACGAATACAGATACGATATCGCTATCTTTTGCCTTATCTACAGTGTTAATATTTAATTTTTCGTTGAAGAAGTTAAGTTCGTGACCTGTAATTCCCTTCTCTATTACCCCCTTCTCTTCTTCGGTAATTTCAAAAAATGATATTTTCATATTTGAGATTATAGCATAATAAAAAAGCGACCTGATAGGTCGCTTGGAAGTTTACAAAACACTTCACCATCCATCTTCCCAGACGATATCGCCTAGATTGTGGGATGAGACAACAACAAGAATGGAGCACTCTGGCGATATCCGACCAGAATCTCTGCAAATGAGGGCATGCGGAGTTCCTGGATTCACAGCCAAAAGTTTGTTTTGATCATCAAGTTGGAATTTCTTCAACTCCCCATTAATGATCTGATATACATCGACATGACCGTCTCCGTATGTCCCACCCTGAAACGCATAAATCTTCTCCCTTAATGGATGCCAATGGAAAGGAACGACATTATTCCTCCTTAGTCCAAATTTCCTTACCGGCATAATGATGGTTGCAGGTGACGCCTCGTCACCCTGTAGTAGAGCGACTGGCTGTGGTCTGATTGGCCTGAAGCGAGACCAATCTTCTGCAGCAATTAAGCTTCTTGTATTAATTTCTTTGGGCAACATAGACACTCCTGAAGAACTTTGTTCTTCGTATTTATACCACCAGTTACTTTTTTGTCCAATTAAAACGCTATTCCCTTTCTGAAAATATAACCAATCTCTCTGAATATGTTTTTTTGACACTATCCCACTTACCAGCACAGGTTATTAGATTTAAATGTGATTTATCATCATTTGAATTAAATACTAATTCAGCATTATCATTTAAATCATATATCTTTATATCTCTAACTATAAATGTTGTAATTTTATTGTTCTCTTCTGTATATATCTTGTCTCCAACCTTTACTTGATTTAGGTTATCAAATACCGCAGATGTATTGTTTTTCCATCCGTAGTGTCCGCTAACAACCGCTGTTCCTCTTTCTCCGATCTTAGCACTCTCATTAAACCAAGTAGCAACACTTGGGTCTGTGGATGCTTCAACTTCGCCAGTATTTGATATTCCTGATTCACCCAACTTTGTATCTACTAATATACTAGGTATTATTAAATTAATATTCTTAGTATTTTTAATACTTAAAAGACTAACTAACTTATCCCAATTACTCATCATATTTCCTTCATAGATTCCAGTATTAGGTAATATTGGAATAATTGGTTGTATTGGTGTCTGTACTACAGTAAGAGTTGGTGTAGGTGTTGGACGAGAGCCTCCTCCTCCACCTCTGGTTGGTGTGCTAGGGGTAGGCGTTGGAGTAGGAGTCGGTGTTGAAACAATAGTTTCCAGAACTGTTACATTAACACCCTGATTACCTCCACCCTGACTATTAGTATCATTTTGATGTATTACTCCAGACACGACTGCAGTTGCTCTTAGTGTATTAGAGGTTACATCTTGTGCTCTTGAGGTATATGTTACTATGTTTGTGTACGTATCTAGTTGAGTGTTTGTGAGAGTTGTTCTAGAAAGTGATATCGGATGTACCACTCCATCTGGAGTTGTGATACTTGCTTGTATTTCTGTAGCATCACACGATATCGGTACTGGACCTGTTCCGTTAAATATATCGATTCCGTATGAGATACTATTTCCAATATAGACTTCTGTCTTGTTGGTGAATAGGCTTATATTTAGGCCGCTACCTGTACACGCTTCTGGGCTTCTATGAGCTTGTGCTATATTTGTAAACGATATTATAGCAAGCACAATTATGGCTATTCTGTAAATTTTCATATTAAATTTTATTATCCTAGATATTAATACTAACTCTGTACGGTTAACCTATTAACTTAACCAAACACTTATATGGGTTAATAGCTATGAACCTATTTAATGCGAGAAGAATGCTTCAGTATATATCATGTCTTCTGATACACCCAAATCCTTTAACCCTCTCCACATATCTCTAGTAAATTCTATTGATCCACATACCATAAACTCTGTTTTCTTGATCTCTTTTATATTTCTAATAATTTCTGAAGGGTGTATTCTGTGGTTTACATACTCTGAAGTTACATCTTCTCTAGTTATGTAATATTTTATATTTAAATTACTAATATTACCCATTTCCTCTCTAAAAAGAATATCACTTGTATGTCTATAACTTGAATGTAGTGAGAGACTTCTATTGTTGTCTGTATTTATAATCATGCTTCTAAAAGGAGTAATACCTATACCGGATGAAATCATAATTAAATGGGAGTCTTGAGATTCTGAGAAAAAATATCCACACGGCAGTGTAGCACATATAATTTCACCCACATTTAGACTTGATAATTTATTAGAAAATTCTCCGATTGCCATAATCGTTATTGAAAATCTTTTTTCTTTTGGAGAACTTGAAATGCTATACGCTTTCCCTTCTGGTGATGAAAATTCCTCAAAAAAGATATTTATAAATTGTCCTGGAGTATATTCTGGCAAGCTACCATCAATCAATGCCAAATCTAGGGTAATGACATTGTGCGTTTCCTTAGTTTTATTTATTACAATATATTTTTCTTTATTTATTTCTTTCATAATCTAATATTGCTTCTCTTAATGCTGAATGCCCTAATACAGAACAGTGGTATTTGCGATCAGGCAATCCTCCTAATCTATCTATAATAGCTTCCGGGGTTATTCTCTTTGCACGACTTATACTCATTCCCCCATTTTCTATGACCATGATTGACATCATTGATGTTGATGCAATTGCTGATGCACATCCGAACGTTCTCCATTTACATTCCGTAATTATTTTTTTATCCTTATCAATCTTTACCCAGACAACCATCATATCTCCACATGCGGGGCTTCCCACAACACCAATACCATCAGATACATAGTTAGATTCATCCAAGAGAATGTTTCTAGGGTTAAAGAAGTGATCCTTTACTACGTCACTATAGAGCCAGTTTTGTACATCACATTTATTATTTATTTTTTTCATATTTTTCTTGTTAAAGCTGATATCTCCTTCAATCTCTTAACAATATTTGGAAAAATACTCATTACATAATCTATTTCCTCCTTGCTGGTATGTTTACCCAAACTAAAACGAATACTTCCATGAATTAATTCTTGATCTTGTCCTAAAGCGAGTAGCACATGTGATGGCTTTAAGTTTAGAGAAGAACAGGCTGATCCAGTAGAAACACTTACTCCATAATGGTCTAACATCAGCAACATAGACTCCCCCTCTACGTATGGAATTGAAATATGGATATTATTTGGTAACCTGTTTATGCTATGGCCATTTAGTATAACATCAGGGATGTTTTCGAATAGTCTGGAGATGAAATAATTTCTCAACTTAGTAAGTCTCTCTGATTCAATTTGTTTATTATTCTCTACCCTTCTTAGTGCTTCTGACATACCAACAATCAAGGATATATTTTCTGTTCCTGCACGTATACCCATCTCTTGATCACCACCCATAATTAATGGTTCTATTTCTATATTTCTTTTTTTATATAGAATTCCAACACCTTTAGGTCCGTATATTTTTGAACTATTGATTGTCATTAGATCAACTTTTAATTCTTTTACATCTATAGGGAGGTATGGGGTTGCCTGGCATGCATCTGTATGTAATATAGGTAATGTATTTATTCCCCTATATTTAGAAATTTCTTCAGCTAGTTCTTTTATTGGTTCAACCGTACCAATCTCGTTGTTAGCATACATAACAGAAACTAAGATTGTATTCCTTGTTATTAAACTCATGCACTCTTTAATATCTATAACTCCATCATTATCTACATCGAGAATACTTACAACGAATCCTTCATTCTGCAATGATTTAGCAGACTCCAAAACTGCCTTATGCTCTATCGAGGAAATTATTATATGATTTCCTCTGTCCTTATGCGCACGGGCTACACCGACAATCGCCAAGTTATCCGACTCTGTGCCAGAGCCTGTAAATATTATTTCTTCTGGTAAAGAATTTATTATTCTTGATATTTTTAATCTAGCATCTTCTATGGCACTCTTGGCTAGGCGTCCATTACTATGAAGAGATGATGGATTACCATATTTGGGATTAAGGTATGGCAACATACTTTTTAAAACACCAGAGTCTAGTGGAGTTGTTGCAGCATAATCTAAATATATTCTTTTATCTGATTCCACAATATTTAACATAATTTTTGAATATTTTTTTAAATTCACTTAAATCTTCATCTGTATATGTAACTTTGTTTCTAAACTGTGGATTAAGTAGTTTTGTTGGTATGAATTTCTGTAGATAATACCTTTTTGCCCCCTTTATTTCTTTTGCTATTTGCCTTAGATCTTCCGGAGAGATTAATGATTTGATAAGTGTTGTTCTAAATTCATATTGAATATCTGACGATATTAAAAGTCTAATACTTTTTTTAATTGAATTAATATCTACAGGTCTAGCAACTGTTTTATAGTACTTAGATATGGGGGACTTAATATCCATTGCTATATAGTCGACGAGATTGTTTTTAATTAGATATTCAAGTACATCTGGGTTTGTTCCATTTGAATCTAGTTTTACCAGAAAACCTATTTTCTTAATTTTCTTAATTACTTTTACTAAATCCTTGTGTAGGGTTGGCTCTCCTCCAGTTATAACTACTCCATCTAGTTTATTTATCCTTTTCTCAAGGAAATTAAATATTTCTCTCTCAGAAAATGTTTTTTCAACTGTTTCATCTACTAACTCTGGATTATGACAATATGGGCATCTAAAATTACAACCTATTGTATATACCATGCAGGCAATTTTTCCTGGGTAATCTATCAATGTACATTTTTCTAATCCACCAAAAATCATTTATGTTTTTATTGTTATTCTACCCTTAATTTGAGACTCTACGATATTTGTATTGTATGTCTTCCTAAGAGAAAACTCTGAACGTTTTCCATCATTCCATTGAGTAATGGGTCTGAGATATCCAACAATTCTTGAATACACCTCACATTCTGTTTTACAATTTGGACACAGCATATGTTCTCCTGAAATATATCCGTGTGAACGACAAACACTAAATGTTGGTGTTAATGTAAAATATGGTAAATGATAGTTCTCACATATTTTTTTTATCAACATAGGCACTGTACTTACATCCTTAATTCTTTCACCCAAGAAAAGATGTATTACTGTGCCTCCAGTATATTTCGTCTGAAGGTCATCTTGTATATCTAGTGTTTCAATAATATCGTTTGTATAGTTTACTGGAAGATGAGAAGAGTTTGTATAGAATGGTTGTGCCCCATTACTATATTCTTTTTCATTTGCAACAATAATATCTGGATATAGTTTTTTATCTCTTAATGCTAGACGATATGCGGTTCCTTCTGCTGGAGTTGCTTCTAGATTATATAGATTACCTGTTTCTTTTTGATATTTAACCAATTTTTTTCTCATAAAATCGAGAACTTCTTTTGCAAAAGAATATCCCTTTGGTGAGCCTATATCACTACCTAAAAGATTCAGACACGCTTCATTTAGGCCCACTAAACCTATTGTTGAGAAGTGATTTCTCCAATACTCCCCTGTAGAAAGTTTGATATTTCTTAAGTAAAACTTTGTGTACGGATATAGGTTTGCATCTGTTAGTTTTTCTAAAATCTTTCTCTTTATCTCCAGACTGTCTCTGGCTATATCCATCTTCTTCTCTAATTCTAAGAAAAACTCCTTCTTTATTATTTTTATATCTCCCCCCTTCTTCTTTGCTTGATATGCTAAGCGTGGGATATTTAATGTAACAACTCCAACTGATCCGGTTAATGCATTTGCTCCAAAGAGTCCTCCTCCTCTTCTATCGAGTTCATCTAAATCAAGTCTTAATCTACAACACATTGATCTAGTATCTTCTGGTTTCATATCTGAATTTACAAAATTACTGAAGTATGGGATACCATATTTTGCAGTTATATCCCAAAGTCCTTTCAGATTTGGATTATTCCAATCAAAATCTTTTGTTACATTTATCGTGGGTATTGGGAATGTAAACACTCTTCCTGTTGCGTCTCCCTCAGCCATTACTTCAAAAAATGCTGTATTTAGTAGGTCCATTTCTGGCTGGAAATCTGCATATTTTTCATTTTGTACTATTCCTCCGATAACGACACCTTGTTTTTTAAAGTTTGGTGACGGTGTTAGATCAAGTGTTATATTTGAAAATGGTGTTTGGAAGCCAACTCTTGTTGGAACATTCATGTTGAATATAAATTCTTGCATCGATTGCTTTACCTCTTTGTAGGTTAACTTATCGTATCGAATAAATGGGGCGAGTAATGTGTCGAAATTTGAAAAAGCTATTGCTCCAGCAGCTTCTCCTTGAAGTGTATACATGAAATTTACTATTTGACCTAATGCTGTCCTAAAGTGTTTTGGTGGAGCTGATTCAATTTTGTCTGGAGTTCCTCTAAAGCCTTGTAGTAGCAGATCCATCAAATCCCAACCCACGCAATATATTGAAAGAGTGCCTAAGTCATGGATGTGTAATTCACCGTTTTCATAAGCATGTTTAATATACTTAGGGTAAATCTTGTTCAACCAATATGTTTTACTTACCTCTGAAAAAATATAGTTATTTAGACCTTGCAACGAATATCCCATATTGCTATTTTCTTTTACTTGCCAATCCAGTTTGTCCAGATAGCCATCAACTAAATCTAAAGAAGCAGCAGTTGCAAATGCTCTCATCTCAGCATGTTGCTCTCTGTATAGAATATATGCTTTTGCAGTCTGCTTGAATTTTGACTTCATAAGCACTTGCTCAATAATATCTTGAATATTCTCAACGTATGGAGCCTTTTCCTTATACTTATTCTTTACAATACTCACAACTTTAGCAGTCAATTTATGTGCCGTATCATTATGAAATTCTCCTGTTGCCTTACCCGCTTTTGAAATAGCGTTGAATATATGTTCCTTATCAAAATCTTCTTCTTTTCCATTACGTTTGATTATTTTATTCAGCATGTTTCCATTATTAAATTATTAAAGGTAATGGCAATTATCATACTAGTTTCGATATTACGCAATAACGAAAACAGTGGATAACAGAAATTCAGACATGAAAAAGTTCTATATGCAAATATACAGTACTAAATAACTAACTTATGTGATCTTAGCTTGTGTAATATTTTACAAGGCTCTACTATTCTAGGGTCTATAATTTTATAGAAAATGTTTAATCCTTCCCTTCTTGGGTAAACGAGGCCATTATGCCTCATTAGAGCTAAATGCTGTGATAGATTAGCCTTTGGTAGATTTGTTATCTTGAGTATTTCTTCTACAGATGTCTCCCTAATTTTAAGTATATTGAGTATTTCTAACCTTTTTGAATTTGCTAGAATCTTATAGATCAAAGCATTTTTCTGGTATGCCTCTTTAGGTAACGGTGATTTTTTTATATTTAATTTCATAGTTTCGATATATTATACATTAAGTATGGATTTTTCATAACAAGGGTGTAAAAAGGTGACGGATGATTTTATAACTGTTTAAAGACTGAATGATTAAAAATTATATACTCTAATCTTTCCTGTAGCTAAATATGCTTCAATCAATTTAACATCTCTTTTATCCTTTTCTCGTGGAAGACACTTCTTATATTTTAAATATTCATTAATTTCCATAAATGGCACTCCGTCTATTATTTCTGCGTTCTTAAATAGTTCATCATTTTCTACGCGATAGTTCTTCCACTTAATGTGACTGAATGCTTCATTTCCATCTTTTTTCAAGGCTTTACAGGTAAGGAATCTTTTGAAAAACCAGTGTCTTTTCCATCCACGTCTTTTTAGCTCTTCGAATACATCATTATCGACAATCAAATCAACATCTTTAGCTTTTCGTATTCCATGAACTTCCATAACGGAACTACCGAAAACAATATATTTACCGATAGGAAGATTTAGTGCTTTTATTCTAGAAATTACATCCATAAGCAAAGTATATCAAAAACTCTAAAAGGATGCAGTCGTAGAAGATGTTAGAACTATTTTTGAGAAGAAAAACGATGTGAAGTTCTATACCCTTGAGGAACTCCAGAGCTCTTCGAAGTAGTGCCTGTATGAAGTTGCAATTTCCTCGTTTTTAATGTGTAGCAAGATGGGTTCCGTAGACCAGATGATTATACCAACGTTATTTCCGAATATATTTATACTTGAAGTTGTAGGGTGTGATGAAGAAAAATATCGAAAGTCGGTGTAGAGACGGTAGGGATCTTTATTAAACTTCTCTCTTTCTGTTGGAAAAGCAATTAGTTTTTTAAATATTTTCTTCTTAATTCTCTTTTCTTCAACCTCTTTGTACCCTTCTCCCATTACACCATAAAAGCGTTCAGCCGAACCTCCGATAACTAACAAGGAATCGTTTCTCTTTAGTTCATCTATTGCCTTTCTACGAAATGAACGTATAGCCTCAAAACCAATACTTGTTTTTACTATAGCACCCTTTTGTGGCTTCATAAGGTGGAGCAATTCGGGTATCGCCTCTTTCAGCTTTAACATTCTCTCCTTTTCTATTTCTTCAAGCTTCCTTGGGTGCTCTGGACTAACGTATTTTTTATTTTTCTTTGTAAGCAACACTACCAAACCCTTCTTATTTAGACTTTCTATGGTTCTATAGACAATCTGAGGATGTATTCCTAGGGATTTTTGAATGGTGCCAATGGAATTCTCCCCCAATTGCAATAAGCGCTCGTATACAAGCGCTTCACTCTTTGTAAGACCTATATCATTAAGTATTTTCATGTGAGTAAAGTGTTTTTAGGGATTATTGGTAAGGATATTTCATCACAACTTATGTGAAAGACTATACACCTATATTAATACCTTGTAAAGTCACTCTGGAACAACTAACAAAGAAAGGATAATTGATCTTATGAAATATGATATGCATGTCGCCACAGAGGCTGGAAATAGTGACCTCCTACGACGCCACTTAGATCGCTTAGGGTTTAAGGATGACAATCTTGTCACACGTGGGCTCCAATACGATCGCCAAACTGCTAAGCATTATGCTGCTTGCCCTATCATCGATATTCATACTTCTAAGAAGGTCGCGACCCGGGAGGAGTTAGAGGACCTTGAGGTTGAGATCGACAGAGCAATGATTGAAGCCGGAGTGACCGGCTATTGGCACAGCGAATCTGTGCCAGCTGATCAACACCTGGAACCGATGGGAGAGTTTATACTACATCCATTGCCGTTCCAGCGTTTAACTTCATGCCCACGCAATTCGTTGAAAGTATGGGATCTCCACTTAGCCGTGAGAGAGGATTCTATGATCAAAGAGTTCAAGGACACCTTGGTCGAGCATGGATTGTATTATCTGTCTCGTAGCAAGAGGACCGCAGAAGAAGAAAAAACCTTTGCTGTCTTTACAGTCCAGGGGGTTAATCCACTGAAAGAAGGCTGGAACTTCTATAACCGACTCTGCGAATGGTTAGGTAGAGTGAATGCTCCGAGTTGTGATATTAAGTTTGAGCACACAACAGCCATGAAGCTTTACAACTCGCCCAAAACCATCCCTCCAACTATCGATCAGATTATTTGGATCTAAGAATCGCAAAACTACCCAGCCAGTTGTTGACTTCATGTCAACAACTGGCTTTTTCATGTAAAAATTTAAAACGTGTGGATTTATAGTATATTACTATTACAATAACACCGAGGATTATTAATTATACAAATACCTTTGGGGTGGCTAGAGAGAATCGAACTCTCGATACCGCTGCCACAGAGCGGAGTTTTACCACTAAACTATAGCCACCATATTGTCTTTCGACTCACTACTTTATACCAGATTTGTTCCATCATTACCATAGATTGACAATGTAGTGACAAATGCAATATACTAACTACATGAACACACGATCAACAATACAAATTAGAATAGAGGAAAATATGAAGTCCAAAGCATCGGAT
>CAZBLC010000002.1:74001-76421 GCA_964492835.1 uncultured Candidatus Saccharibacteria bacterium | reverse complement strand
TAATGAAAGGAACCTCACTTGTAATATAGTTAAAACCTCCCCATATGATCATTATAATGGCTAGAAATACAGCTATAGCTATAGAGAACTTGTATATGTACAAAATGTAATCTTTTATATTAATACTTACCTGCATTGTACCTGCCACACACCCATTATCTTTATAATCCAAGCAAGGTAATGGTTCAAGTAATATATATTTATCAGTAGATGTAGCTACCTCCTGCCCCATACTAACTATGGGTATTACAGATATTATTACTAGTATAATTAAAAATATTTTTTTCATATTAGAATGTTATTGGTTCATCAACATTACTCTTTCTCTTACTAAATGTAACTGTAAAGCTATTACGCGCACCCTGCAGAATATCATCCTGGTTGCGTATATCTAGATTTATATTTGAGCTACCCTCTACATCCCCTTTTGTTCTGATGGTTATACTTCTGTTTTTCATAAGATTACTTTGCTCTATGTTGTTTATCATCCAAATGTAAGTATTGTCTCTATTTGTTAAGTTGAATCCAAAAGGAACAGCAAGTATCTTCATTTCAGTATTCTTTAGAGTTATATCTCCTGACAGGGCTTTGTTGTAGAGTATTCCGTATAGAGAATCTTCTTCATAGAATGAGATTGACGGCTCTGCGGGTATTAGAGTCATACTACCCATTGTATATTGTGTCTGCTCCCTGTTTGTTATGTCCACCGTAATCTCGACATTCTTTGGTAGGTCGTCTACTGGTATTATGACACTTTGTTTACCATATCCCTGTCCTCCATCTATATACTTACCTCCCCTTTTCCATGAGTACACTAGTGTTTTCGGATCTATTTCTTCAGCACTATTCTTAGCAATGTGGGGTATTGCAGTTAATTTTACTGAGTTCTGATATACAAACGGACTCTTTCCCTCATAGAAAGGATGGGTATATCCATAACTCTCCCATATGATATCTACAGAAGCTGTCTTTATCGATATAGATTTCTGTACTTCTCTCCCATCAGATCCTTTAATTACTGCATTAATAGTCATCTTAACCCCCAGCTTAGGAGCAACTATATCAATACTCTTCATTCCTATACCTTGATTGTATGTCTTTCCATCAACTATCCATACTATAGATGAAGCATTTAAGTCGAAGCTATAGCTTTCAACAAACACCTCTATACTCTGCCCTGGTCTAGGATTAGATACATCAGTATCTATTGTCACACCATCAATTGGAGTCTGTACTTGAGCAAAAGAAACAGAAGAAAGAGTTAGTAATATAGTTAATATTGATATTTTTAATAGCAATTTCATTACTAATATTATATCACAACTAATTATACAAATTGCTGTGGGTATCTAGGATTATAAACCTCAACCCTTCCCTCCTGACTTCGTATATAGCTCTCAGATCTCCAGTCATATTGATACTCCTACACCCAATGTACTTTCCATGCAGAGCATGATTGTTTAATTCTCTAGAGAAGGAATTGTTTTTGAAAATTAGAAGTCGTTCTTTGCACCTCTCCCGTATGTTTTCCGGTAGTTTTTTGTATTGTTTTATAAAATTTTTACTATAATCAATATCCATTACACTTGTCTGATAATTATGAATCCAAACTCTCTATCATCTCCTCCATTGTCTTGAATGGTCCTACGATATTTTTATTAGCTTTAGATTCAGCCAATAGCTTATCTAATAGCTTTCTTGATTTAGCGTTCAATACCGGATGATCTGCAAAAGTAACCTTTCTTTCTCTAATAAACTCCTTAATATTCTGATTAATAACAGCGTTTAGAGATACACCAAGAACACCCGCAACTTCTTGCGCTTCCCTTTTCAACTCCTTATCAATTTTTATACTTAACATTGTTTGCATATCTAAAGTATATACTTTAGATATATATAGTCAATACTACTGCTGTAGTCTAGGTGGTCTAACACCAGGAGTGCTATTAACCGGAACTCTTACATTTCGAGGTGGTGTGACCCCCACCTTCTTGGGTGGAGTAAGTGATATACCAGTCTTATCCTCTATGCGCACCATTGCTATTACAGCTATGATACCGCCGAGTATAGCTGGAAACGCTTGTGCTCCAGGCACTAATTCTATAACTGTAGATACTATCGTTGTCGCTAATCGCCTACCATTTACTAAACCCAAACCCGCTTTCCAAAAGTATACACTTGCTAGTATCCAAAATAGTGGACCTACCACATCCCCTACAAAAGGTACCAGAGTTAGCAAATCGGCCAATCCAGCTAAAAGGATTAGTATTGCTGACATTCCGCCACTTATTCTGTAGTTTATCGGTTGCTTTCCTTCCATAGTAGTTAGTTACTTCCCTGACTCATCTCTAGATCAGCTTTCGCTTTCTTCATTGCTAGTACTTGTGCAGGATTTGTCGTTATTATCTGATCCTCAGTAT
>CAZBLC010000002.1:0-73901 GCA_964492835.1 uncultured Candidatus Saccharibacteria bacterium | reverse complement strand
TTCTTCATTGCTAGTACTTGTGCAGGATTTGTCGTTATTATCTGATCCTCAGTATATGAAGCTACTACCTTAAGAGCCACATGCTTTAGTCCTACGAAGAATATACCCTCCCCTACATCTGACTCTAGTAGAAGATATTTTTCTTCATCAGTTAGATTGAATGTCCTCTGTATGTTATCAATCGATGATGGAGACTGTTTAAGTAGGATTTGTATTGATGAGTTTGTAATGATAGGTAGACCATATGGTGATTTAAGGAAATCATCAACGTCCTGAGTGATAGTCGCAAGTCCTAGGAAGTACTTTCTTCCTCTCTTTGCTAGACCAAGTAGGAATGAAGCTGTATCGTCAGACTTCATCATCCACCATGCCTCGTCAATTACTAATAGTCTCTTCTTTAGATTCTTTCTAATTGCATTCCAGATATAGTGAGTAACTATATACATAGCTACAGGCTTAAGCTCATCTTCCATATCACGTAGGGAGAATACTACGAATTTCTTGTTAATATCTACGTTAGATGGTCGGTTTATAAAGCCAGCCCATGTTCCCTTTGTATACTTAGCTAGTCTCTCTACTAGAGATTCAGCACCTTCCATTCCAGCAAGTACTAGTTCAAAGTCTGATAGTAGAGGTGGTTCTACGTTTCTGAAATCAGATTCAGGAGTAATATCCTTAAGTGCATATGTCTCACTTATAGCTCGGTCAATTATTGAATCCTCTTCTTGAGATAGTCCCCCAAGCATGATACGGAACAATCCTACGAGGTTAATTATGTTTGAACGTAGTATATCAGCCGCACTCTCGTCTTCTCTAGGTAATGGTAGATCAAACGGGTTTATATGATGCTCTGAGTTAAGTGATATATTGAAGTACTTCCCTCCTGTTGCCTCAGCCATATACTCATATTCCTTTTCAGGGTCAATAACTATAACTTCTGTATCAAACATCAATGTTCTAAGTATCTCTAGTTTTGTACAGTATGATTTACCTGATCCAGCCTTTGCAAATGTTACTGAGTTATAGTTTTCAAGAAGGAATCTATCGAATAGTACAAGGGACGAGTTGTGTCTATTGATTCCATAAAGTATTCCCTTATCAGATGTTAGATCGAATGATACGAACGGGAAAAGGCTTGATAGTGGAGATGAGTTAAGTTTAGAGTGTACCGCTAGCTGGTCGTCCGCTATAGGTAAAACACTCTTGTACCCACTCTCCTGTTGGAACAGGGCTGGCTTTAGATACACTAGCTTTGATTCTAGTATTGATTTTACTTCTGACTCTATCTTGTCTAATTCTGCACTGCTGTCTCCAAATATTGTTATATACACCCCCACATCAAATATCTTCTCTTGTGCTTGCATCAGACTGTCTCTAAGACCTTCTAGGTCCTGGTATGCAGTATCAAGCATTGGATCACGTACAAGTCCCTTATCCTCTCTTGTAGATATTTGACTCTGTACCTCCGCCACCTTCTTCTGGAAGTGTCTAAGTATCTTTGCAGTATCTACTGGATGAATGAATATAGATATATTAAATACCTTATCTAGGTTGATTATCGGAGCAAACCAACTTTCTGAAAGAAATCTAGGGTATGAGATTACAAAGAAGGTTCTGGCTACCTTTTCTCCAAGGTTAAGCTCTTTCGGACTGATCTTTAGAGCAGAAGGAGCGATAACATCCTTAAGTTCTAGCACTCCAGCCTCATATATCTCCTGTGGCATTAGAGATACGATTGGATTTTCTTCTTTTTTACCTAGTAATTTTGAAAATATACTCATTTTATTTAATTTATTTGTATAGGCTTCTCAGTTTCCCCAGGATTGAATATCTTGTAATACAATTCTACCACTTCTTCTGTTCCAAGTTCTGCTACACGTATTCCACAGCGTACCAATCCCTGCTCTACTACCCCCACCCTCTGCTCTAACTGACTTCGGTATTCTTCAAACTTCTCATTAGGTAAAATATTACTTTGATCACCTTTCTTTAGTAGGTTTGTAACTGGATTGTTACTTGCTGTAATTAGAGGTGGCATGTAAGGAACTACTATAAAGAAACCTTTTGTCATTATCTCACTGTTATCAACGAAGGTTTTGATGAACTCTATATACTCTCTAGTCTGTATCTTCATTAGCTCCGTTACCTGCTCCTTGTACCTCTCCTCTAGTAGAGCTATGTATGGACGTATATCTAGTCTCTTTGATTGTACGAATATTTGTATTGAGAAATCTAGTGAATTTAGGAAGTTTTGGAATTGAGATATTATGGCATTCTGCTCATCAGCAGACTTAAGAGCGAAGTTTAGTGATGATGCAAGAACAAGAGCACGCATAGAGCCATCCTTAAGTATCACTACTCCATCACGTATTTCCTGTATTGGTACGAACTCTTGTGTTGTTTTTGATGTTTGTGCCATATTATTTTTGATTTTTGTTAGTGTACATACTCTCCTTTATATCCAAACTCCATGTTAAATCCTTCAATTTACTATCTGAAATCTTTGGAACCATGATTCCTGCATATTCCTTTGCTTCTTGTACTGGGTTATCAGTCTTTTTACTTGGAACCTTCTTCCAGATGAAGAGCTTCGCAGATGTGTAGTACTTATACGCAGCTTCTACTACGAATATGAATGGCTTGTTGTTTATCTTGTAGAATGCTAGTGCAGCTGAAAAAGCTACTACGACTACTATTGGTATGAATGAGTATATTATAGATGGTAGAAAACGATATATAGCGAATGATAGCCCTGCCCCACCAGCAAGATATATAAATTGCTTTAGAGTTAGTGATCCAAAGATCTTGTCTTCTACTTCAATGAACTGTGGAACTTGGTATCTCATGCATTTATTATATCATTATATTTGTTCTCTATATGGATCTAGTGTGTACGGTTTCTTTTCTACTGGTGCTACATCAACCTTCTTTACCTCCACCACCTTCTCTGTTGATACAACAGGAGTAGTTAACATATGATCTATACTAGGAGCTTCAAGTAATTCCTCAGGATCTTCTATTGCTTTCAGCACCTCATCCTTCTTAACAACAACTGGTTCTGTGGTTATGCCTACAGGAGGTTTCTCTATAGTAAATTCACCAGCTTTTTCTATCGGAGCCGGGTCAGTGATGGGTGGTGGAGGAGTGGTGGAAGTGGAAGTAGGTTTATAGTCATCTTTTATATCCTCTGATGAATTTAGCTTTATTATTTCATTTCGAATCTCTTTTAGAACTGTATCATTTATTTCAGTCGAGATTTTTCGTGCCGCAGTACTCTCTATTTTTAGTTTTTTACTGATTATATTTATAAAATCTCCAGATGGTTTGAGTCCTATTATCATATACCCCGTTTCCTCTATAAGATCATCGATTTGGTCTAAAAGCAGACCATTATTTTCTCCTATTTTTGCAATTTCTTCTGCAACTGAATTAGAAAAGAAAGCCTTTTTAATTATTTCAGGGATTTTTTCTAATTGTTTTTCTATTAATATTGTATCCATAAAAATATTTTAGTAATTTCTTCTATTAACCTGGCTAGGTGTTGCGCCTCCGGTTACTTGCGTTACCCCAGGTATGATTATAGGTGCTCTACCAGGAACTCTTACGTGACCTGACATCTGTCCACCAGTATTGACTTGGAATTGTATCATCTGTCTTCTGATATCATCTAGGTTGTTATTTTCTCTTGTTAAGGCTGCTCCTGGTTGGGCAGCTGTTCCTATATCATTATATTCCTGTTGCTCAACATAACTTAATGTTCTAGGCGGGATATTATTTCCTGGATTACCTCTAACGATATCCTCCAATTGTCTCCTTCTAGCCAGCATCCTATTAATTTCTGCTGTTATCTCAGTTTGTCTTCTGGTTAGTATTCTGGACGCACCCACTCTATCCGCTCTACCTGTAGTTGCCATAGAAACTAGACCAGATCTGGTTTGTAATGAGCCAGTTAATCTTCTAGAGTAATCTGTCCTAGCCTGACTATCGGTTAGCGAATTATAAGTAGCTTCTCTGTTTGCTATTCTCTGATTGAGTCTAGTGTTATATTCTCCAGCTACACCAGTCAATCCTGTTCTAATTCCTTGACCAACAAAACTAGTACCTGCAAATCTCTGCATGGCTGTACTGTTAGCAACTCGGCTCGCAACTCTACTACCAGTATTCCTCCAAGCACCAGACGCCAAATTACCAGGCTGCTTCTTTAGCCAACCATTCATTGAAGACGTAAGATCACCAGCAAATTTAGCCCCCATTCCACCTGCGGATATAGCTGCTATTAGAGGTATATTTAAGAATACTAGAGCAATTACATACTGAATTATTGTACCAGCAAGTGTGATTCCGAATGCACCTTCCCCTGCAGTAGAATTAGAATTAGGATCAGCGCCAAAAACTGAATTAAATCCAGGACTACTAATTACTCTTAAGGCTATATACATAAGGAAAAGATATGTTGGCATAAAGAGTAATTGCGCCTTGAACTGTTTCATGATTTTGTCGGAATACTCTTTTACATTCGGGAAAATCATAGCAGCAAAGTATAGCGGAGACATTGCCATACAGAACAAGAGAATTGCGGTACGTGCCATAAACATAATAGAGGCACCAAGGAAGCTTATAGATGCTGTAACCATCATGATAACTCCGAAAAACATTGCGACGGACATATTGAACGCGATGTCTGTAGCTTTCCAAAATCCACTATTACTATTATTGTATACTGTTTGAATTTTCAAACTATTCATAAACACATTCGACAAACCACCATCATAATATGCTGATGAAAGCTTACTTATTTTTGTTTGACCAGACTGTGGTGCAATTGCTCTGTAAAACTGCAACGAGACCAAATTGGATGCGTCTATCGCAACCCTTGCAAAAAATAGGCTAAAGTTAATTAGTAATCCAACCTTTATTATATTTATTACAAGTTCCCTAACGTTATTCTTGCCAATATCTAGTATTGTAGAAATAGATGCATATATAAGTGCAAATATTATAAATATACTAGATATATTTCTTACAATTAACCAGATTTCTCTCATGACAGGCATGCTGTCAAAATAGACTCCTAAATTTGTTGTTATGTTAATCGATACACTTAGAAGAAGACCACTAGCTATTACCAAACCTGAGGCAATGGTGAGTATAAAATTCATTACCCAAGAAATAATTCCATGAACGACATTCTGTATTGGCGCGTCCAGAAAATTTGCTGCATAAGACATGTCTGGCACCACCACTAGACTCAGGATTATTGTTACTATAAAAATTGTAGAAAGTATCTTTTTCATATAGTTATAGTATTTGGCATGTTTGTAGTTTTCTAACTGCATCCTGTTTTAATGGTGCTGCTTCCGTGTTTGTTGTATCTAAGTCCGCCTTAGACTTCTGTACGTCTTGCGCTGTTGTAAGTCCCCTACTCTGTAGAAGCTCTGAATATCTCTGACTCGGAATATTTAGATCATTTAATGTTCTTGCAGTATTTGCTCTATTCTGTATATCTTGCAGTGTCTTCAATCTGTCCTCAGCTTCCTGAAGTAGTAATAGTAGGTTTGCTGCTTTAGATGAAACCTGATTGATTATGGTTGCATTAATTTCAGCAATGTTTCTTTCTATTGTTTGCTTGTCAGATGCATATCTAGTACTACTATCCTGTAGCTTTTGTTCAAAGCAAGCTAGAGCAGAGTCGTATGATCTTCTTATATCAATCATCACATTAAGTGCTGTTTCTCTGTTGTTTCTGTACTCCTCAGTATTTTCCTTGTATGCATCTACGTTCTTTACCAACTCATCTCTTATCTTTATCATCTGTGGATTAGATTCGGCATTTAGATCAGCTACTGTCTGGTCTAGGTATGAGCTACCACTAGAATTTACACTACTCACACTACTAAGACCCTTCTGTAGTACTTGTGTAACAAGCTGAGCAAAAAGAGCGTTAACTACCTCATTAATTTCATCAGCGATTTGCAACTCATGCAGCGGACCATTAATATTACTTTCTAATGAACTAACTATTACAGAGCCAGGTGTTACTATGTCACAATCCAACTTTGTTTTAATTGGAACTAACTGATCCGGTCCACCATTCCCTCCTTCAACTGTTGCCACATCAACACCCAAAAAAGGATCGTTCTTAACTTTTAGTTTTTGATCAGCGACTCTCTGTTTGTCAGCAGCAACTTGCTTCATACACTTAGGGTCACGCATTGAAAGAAAACCTTTTCCAGCACCTAATTCATCTCTTTGTTGTGCTTGAGCGCTTGCAACTCTCCAAGATAGATCACTCTCGGCGCTCAAGTAAGCTCCATAAATATTGTTTTGTGGTTCTGTTGTAAGTGATACGAATGCTGGCCAACCTCCCTGCCTGAAATCACCTGCTGTAAATCCATTAATTGAAGAATTTTCTACTGCATTTTTAGAGTTTTCGATTATTTTACTTAGAGTACAGCTGTATCTTGTTTGTGCTCTAGGTCTGTATTTAAAAGCCAATGCAATCTTGATATCCAAACTGAATGGTGAACAAAGTGCTGTAAGTGGCCCACCCCCTCTACAATTAGTCTTAACCACACTACCATCTGGCATCTTTTCTTCGTCGCATATCACTGCCCCAGCCAAGAACTCTCCGGTAAGTTGATCCGCTACATCAAGAAAGAATCCTCCAGGATTTTGTAAGAATGATGGACTACCTTCGAATCCAGAGTTGATCCAATTAACAACACTGTTGGTAATTTGTCTTATTATCTGCTTAACAAACATTGTACCCAGTCCGTCTAGTACGAATTCCTTAAATTGGATACTGTATTGGGAAAAGGCTGATGCAGTGGTGTTTGCAGCAGTTATCGTCGTCTGCACCATGTTTCCAGGGTCAGTAACAACATCCCCTACACCTAGCAGAGCATTGGTTTTTTTAGGTAATACAGAAAAAACTAACGTAAGTATTATGAATCCTAGTATTATATTTTTATTAAAAAATATTTTCATATATTCCTAAGTATTTAAAATAGCTTCGTATTGCCGTAACCGCATCATACAAATTCTTCTCCACTACTTGGTAGTATGACAGCGCCTGTACCCCTTCTACTGGATTAGTACCAGAATCTCTAAAAGATTGAGCAACAAACAGACTTCCGTTCATTGCGTTAACTAAATCTAGATGCATTAAAGACATTGATTGAGGAACACTAACCTTTATCAAAGCATTTATTATATTCTTGTAACTTTTTATGCTAGGATCAATTTCTTTAAGTATATCAGTATCTTCTTTTTCTAGTGATTCTTTTGCAATCACTGCCTCATTTCTAGAATTGATTGCATACTTTTTAAAGATCGCACTCACCTCTTCCCCGTATTTTATAACTGCAGCATTTCCGCTATCAGGCTTAACTTGTATTTCACTGATTACATATTTAGCTGGTTGTGAAAGTACGATATTGCCAGCAACAGTTTTAGCTAATTCCTCCTGACTAGCCTTGTCTTGCGATGCGCCCAACTGTCTTAGTTCTAGATATCTAGCAAAGAAATCTCTGCTAACGATATCTATAGGCTCTAGTTTCTCGGGTGCATCTTTAGTTACATCAGAAGTGACTGGTGCTTTTGTGGCACTAGGCTTACTTTTTGGATCATTTGGGCTTGTACCAAAAAGTATTTCTTCCCAATCCTTACTACCATCCTCATCAGTATCAACTTCTTGTGGACTAACAACTGACCCATCTGCTGATATTACATCTTCTGCAACATATGCAATTTTCTCTTTGTTATTCTTGTTTTCCGCATACACAAAAGCTCCTACTACAAGGAGGATTGCGATACAAATGAACAAAACATTTTTCCAATTATTTTTCAAATGGGTAGTATCATCGATACTCACCAAATTATATCAAGAGATACAACTATTTCCTACGATTTTTTTCCACATTTCTAGTGTTATGTTCTCTGCTCTTAGATCCTTTGACCAAGCTTCCCTTTCCCATAGTGTATTTAGCGTATTTTTATCAATTTTATCCTCCAGATTTCTTATAACTACCTTCCTTTTGTGTGCAAAACCAGCTTTTAGTACTTCAAAAAAGTATTTCTCATCAATTTCTGATTCAACAAAGAAGTTTTTTGATATATTTTCAATAGATATTACCGCTGAATCTACATTTGGTATTGGTCTAAAGAATTTTCTTGGTACAGTAGTAATATATTTAGCATTTCCATAGGCTTTTACAGATATTGATAGGATACTTTCTTTTTCATCAACAATTCTCTTGGCCACCTCCTTCTGTAGCATAATGACCATTTTTTGAGCTGGATTTGGTGTTTCCAGGAACTTTCTAAGGAACTCTCCAGTTATGTAATATGGTAAATTAGCTAGTAATATATAGCTTTTTGGTAGATTTTGTTCGTTAAACTCTAGAATATCAGCATGTATGATCTCTAATTGACCACTTTTTACCTCATTTACAAACTTTTCATTCAAAAACGGTATTGCCCTATCATCTTTCTCTACTACAGTGACTCTTGCTCCAGTTTCAACTAGCTTTTGTGTTAATACCCCTTTACCTGGCCCTACTTCTAGTACAAAGCTATCTTTTGTAACCCCTCCAGCGTGTACCATGGCAGAAACTACATTTGGTGCATGTAGAAAATTTTGTCCTAGTGATTTTTTAGCTACAAAAGTCATATATTGGCTTTAGCATATCAGAAATCTATGAATATTGCCTTAATTCCTCTTGGAGCCTCAGTATCCCCTACGGAGGTAATATGCTCATCCCCTATATCACTTATGAAGCTTGATGGAGTATTAACTTTCTGTGCACCGAATATTGTTCTTAGTTGTGTATAGCTTAGGTATATCTTCTTCCTTGCTCTAGTTAGGGCTACATAGAAGAGTCTTCTCTCCTCCTCTGCTTGTGATTGGCTTATTTTCTCTTCATTCATCCTTTGGTGTGGGAATAGGTCTTCCTCCATACCAGCAATGAATACATAATCAAATTCTAGACCCTTAGATGCATGCACAGTCATTAGTTTAACTGCATTATTATCCTTTTCCATCTCATCTTGATCTGTTGCGAGTGCAGCATTTTCAAGAAGCTTCTCTATAGCCTCCCCTGGTGGTAAAGAGTCATACTGACTAGCAACTGATACTAGCTCTCTTAAGTTCTCTAATTTCTCTTGCTCCTCCATACTACCGTTCTTGTATACACTTTCTATCCCAGATTCAGTTATGATAAATTTTATAAGGGTAGAAGGACTTTCTTTAAGTGCTACAGCTTTAATTCTCTCCAGTAGGCTAGTGAATTGATCCACCTTATTTCTCAGGCTCGGTCCCAGTGTATCTACTTGTCCAGTTATTACCTTCATTATCGTTGCCTTACCAATACCTCTAGGTGGAACGTTAACTACTCTTACTAGATCATTCGTACTATCCCTATTCATACTTGCCTTTATAAATGACAATACATCCTTCACTTCCTTTCTCTCAAAGAATTTTACTCCCAACACTTGATATGGAATATTTTTCTTTAGAAATGCTTCTTCTAGTACTCTAGACTGGAAGTTGGCACGGTACAGTACGGCTAATTCTCTAGGGTTATTACCATTTTTAATGAGTTTGTTGGCTTCATCAGCTATCATACGAGCCTCTTCTTGTTCTGTATATGATATTAGTAATTCTACCTTCTCCCCCTCTATGTTCTTTGTGAACAAGTTCTTTTCGGGTCTAAGTACATTCTTCTTAATTACGTTATTAGCAACCGCAAGTATTGTTTGTGTTGATCTATAGTTTTCCTCTAGGGTAATTATCTTTGTTTCAGGATATTCCTTCTCAAAGTTCATCATATTAGCAATGTCTGCCCCTCTCCAGCTATATATGTTTTGATCGATATCACCCACGACGCATATATTACGATTTTCTTCAGCTAGTAATGATGCAATCTCATATTGTACTCTGTTTGTATCCTGATACTCGTCTATGTGTATGTATTTCCATACCTTGCTGTAATGCTTTTTAACTTCAGGATATGTCTTAAGTAGGCTGGCGGTTTTTAATAGCAGATCATCAAAGTCTAAAGACTTCTCTTTAAGTAGGGTCTCCTCATATTTCTCCCAAGCTTGCCCAACTACCTTTTTAAAGTAGTCGCTAGTATGATTTGATCTATACTTTGCTACTGTTACCCCATCTCCCTTCTCTCTAGATATGGTATTTAGTATTATCCCAGGCTCATATTGCTTAATATCCATCCCCATTTCCTCTAAAGCATCCTTAACTGCTCTCTTTGAATCACCCCTGTCATATATTGTGAAGTGTCTTGTTATACCCAACAGAGATGCATTCTCTTTGATTATGTGTACCCCAAGTGCATGGAATGTACTTACGAAGGGTCTCTCATTGAATGATATTGGGATGTTTAATGTCTTGTCCTGCTCTATTAAATGAAATACTCTCTCCCGCATTTCCTTAGCTGCCTTGTTGGTAAAGGTAATGGCAAGTATTTCTGATGGCTTAACACCATTTTTAATTAAATTAAGTATTCTATGTGTGATTGTTTTTGTCTTTCCAGCACCTGCACCTGCAATTATTAATACTGGTCCCTCGGTAGTTTCGACAGCTTCTCTCTGTCTTTGATTTAAATCTAAATTTGCAACATTTGATGACATAAATACTACTATATCACATATTCACACCCCCTGTTGACTTTAAAATTCACCTAGCGTAGGCTAAATAGATACCTTATGGATAGAGGTATAAAAATGGCTCAACAAAGCCATCTACTGAAAATTCTGAAGCTACAGATGCGTTGTATAGACGCCATACAGACCTTGCCGAACGACTATTTATATTATGCAATATTTATCTAATTCAGTAACAATTAAATCAATGGCCAAAACAATACCTTTTGCAAAAAAGGCTATTGCACTGTCTATCGTTTCAGTATTCATATTTTCATACGGTTTTTACCCAAAGTCTGCTAATGCAGGCTTGTTTTCTATCTTCGGTGATATGGGTAGTGACAAGGCTTCAGCTAAGTCTAATGAGACTACAAGTGATGTAAATTCTCAGAATATGCTCCTTCTAGAGGCGGCGGTTAATTCAGATCCTACACCATTTAAGAATGACGAGGGTAATATTTTGGCATATAACAATGCTATTTCAGCTGAAATAGGTCCTCAGGGTACTGTATCTGATGTAGAAAGTAGGGTTTCAGGAGAGATTAGTCTATATACTGTAAGAAGTGGTGATACCCTGTCCCAAATAGCTCAAATGTTCGACGTTTCAGTTAATACTATCATCTGGGCGAACGAGCTTGGTAAGAATCCTTCTATAAAGGAGGGACAGAACCTAGTTATCCTGCCTATATCAGGTGTTAAGTATACAGTTAAAAAAGGAGATACAATCAAGGGTATTGTACTTAGATACAAGAGTAACCTAGAGGAAGTTCTTGATTATAACGATCTAACCATATCTTCTACCCTATCTGTTGGTAGTGTGATTATTATTCCAGATGCAGAACCTACTGCTGTAGCTGTTTCTAAGATCGCTCAGTCTAGAGGTACAACAAACAAAGCTCATGATACAGATGGCCCTTTCTATCCAGGATATTATGTAAGACCAGTAAGTGGCGCTATCAAGTCACAAGGTCTACACGGATATAACGGTATAGATTTCGCGGCTCCGGTTGGAAGTATAATCCGTGCATCTGCTGATGGAGTTGTTATCTCTAGTATTTCAAATGGTGGATGGAATGGAGGTTACGGAAACTATGTTGTTATCTCTCATGATAATGGTAGTCAGACTCTATATGCCCATACACAGAAGAACTTTGTTAAGGTTGGAGATACTGTAGAGCAAGGAGAAATGATTGCAAAGGTAGGTATGACTGGTAAGACAACTGGTCCACACGTACACTTTGAGATAAGAGGGGCGAAGAATCCATTCTAAGATACATACAAAAAAGACCTCAATGAGGTCTTTTTTGTATTACATATGCTTCATGCAAGTCTGTGCTGAAGGATTTGCTTCTAGTCTCTCCTTCTCTATAGGCTCTCCTGACACCTTACATACTCCGTAAGTTCCATTCTCAATTCTATCCAATGCTTCCTTTACTTCCCTGTATTGTGGCTCTAGCTTATCTAAAATTATTTCATTCTCTGCTAGTTCCTCAAACTTGTCTGCAACTTCGTTCTCATCTGCACTATCTGTTTCAATATCACCAGATGTAGCATTCCAATCAGGACTATTTTGATCTTTCTTCCCTACACTCTCAAGCTCACTCTCTAGTAAAGCTTTCTCTTTTAGTAATTTTTCCTTGAAATGCTGTATATCATTCTTGTTCATGTACTAATTCTATCTTACATATGCTTGTTTTTCAATACGCTCAAGTATAGCTGGTATTACGGATTCTGATGTTGTAATGAGTATTCTCTCTTTGTCTATGAATGTGTAGAGGAATAGCATGTTACCGTTTGTAGCCGTAAACTCCCTCACATCCCTATTAGATATTACCTTGTCCTCAAAACTTCCTCTTAGATTAAACAATGTATATGATGGAGTTTTTATGACCTCAGTTGTACTAGCTGTTGTGCTTGATACCTCAGCCTCTATTGTTTGTTGTGGTATAGCTTTGTTTCTAATATCAAATATATCAGCCAACTCCTCTGCCATATTAGGTTCCCAACGAAGCATTCCAGAATAGCTATTTTGGAAGAAATCAGTTGTTAGTATTATGAATGGGAAATTCTCTCCATTACTTGAGTACACACCAGTCATCCAGCTATCTGTAATCGCTCTTTTTAGCATGTCTGACATACTGAAACCCATTTCATTAATGAAATTTGATCCTGTTACCCTACTGGTACTTGATCCCACATTGTAGGCAAGTATAAATTCAGAGACTTTACCTTCGTTGATTGGTAGGGTTTTAAATTGGTTAGTTAGACCATTAAATATCTGATCTTTTTTGGCTGAACCTATCTTAATAATCTTTTGTGTATCTGGAGGTATGATACTTGGAACATTCTTCACCGTAGCTACTACTTGAGGTTTAGATAATGGGCTCTTTAGGTAAAGGTAATATCCTCCAATTACGCCGGATGCTATAAATATTAGACTAATGATTGCAAGAAGTATCTTCCTCCCCACATTAGAGGTTGGTTTGTTTGATATGACACTCTCACCTGTTCTTCTCTGTCCTTCGGCCACAGCCATTGTCATTACCGAAGTCTTCTTTCTTGCAAGAGCCTCAGCTACATCACTTTCATATGTGCGGATTGGTTTCTGCCCAATATTTTTCTTTTCAGGATCTACTTGATTATCTAGTATATGTAGAGGATGATCCTCTGTTTTGGGTATAGCCCCACCCACAAATGAAGTTACTATTGGAGATTTTTTTTGATCCTCGTTCATTTCTAATATTATAGCACGACACAATTACAATTATTGTCCTGACAAGTCTGCAATATCATCTGCAACTGTTCCTAGTGTTGCATCTTTAGGTCCTCTTCTCTTTCCAAAATTCATTTTACCTCTCCCTTTGTTTTGAAATCCATTTCTGTGCCCTATTAGATACTTCTGTGGATTTTCATCTAGATCAAAGAAGTCATCTACTACTTCTCTTAGCTTTGTTGATGTTGATTTGCCGAATGATACAACCTCTACCTGACAACCTTCGTTTACTTGTAGGTACTCTACTAGTGGTGCAAAGTCCCCGTCCCCTGTTAGAAGTATTACAGCATCAAGCTTTGGTGCTAGTTTTACTGCATCTATTGCAAGCCCTACGTCCCAATCTGCTTTTTTTGCTCCACTACCGAATATTTGTAGATCTTTTGTCTTTGTTTCGATACCCATCTTTGTTAATGCTTCAAAGAATGCCTTCTCATCCCCTGCTTCTGTGGTTATAACATAAGCGACTGCACGTATCAGAGATCTCTCTCCTACTGCATCTTTTACGATATTACCGAAATTTACTTTTGAGTGATATAGATTCTTTGCACTATGATAAATATTTTGTGTATCTATAAATACACCTACACGCTGCTCTTTATGTTTGATTACTGACATATAAAAAATTAACTAACTAAATTATTAAAATTACACACTAAAACACATATTAAAAAATATACTAACAGAGATATTATATCACAGAGTGTGACTATTTAGCCTTGATATCTAGCTTCTTTGCAATACTTGCGTGACGCTTTGGGTGCTTCTTCTTTAGATAGTTCATGTGTGACTGTCTATCAGCTACCATAGCTAGAAGTCCTCTTCTTGAGTGATTGTCCTTCTTGTGCTTCTTTAGATGTCCTGCTAGTTCGTCGATTCTTTTTGTAAGTATAGAAATTTGAACTTCTGGAGAACCAGTGTCCTTGTCGTGTATTGCTACACTCTTTATGATATTTGTCTTCTGTCGTGTTGTTAACATGATGTGGACCATAGTAGCACAAATGGGTTTAAAGAGCAAGAGTGGAGGGTGTTATAAAAAATCGACCCCGTTTGTTAGACGGGGTGACGTGGTCATATAACTCTTGCGAGCTCTGACCTGACGGTTGAGGGTTATTTATTTGAGCGGCACCCTTTGGAAGCCGCATTGACAATTTTTCTTCATATCGGTTGTGGATTTACCAGTGCAGGCTATGACGCCGGCGCAGAACTCAGATCATTTTAAGCCGACGGGGATAACAATTGTTACCCCGAGGAGGTCCATTGGTCATGGGCGCCTTTAAAGCAATGGCTCAATAGAGCCGGTTACTCAACTTGCATTACTGCAAGCTTGATCCTGTTGGCAACAACCAAACATTCGAAGATCAACTGGGTATATCCTACCATACCTAGTTTTTTTGTCAAGTAAATGTAAACATTGAATATACTGTATACTTTAACCATGTCGCAAAATCTATTATCCCTAAAAACTGAGTTTTTACAGTATGTAGAGATAGAGAAAGGAAGAAGTCTAAATACAGTGCGTAACTATGACCAGTATCTGAGCCGTTTCCTAGACTATACTAAGCTAAAGGACCCTAAGGATATTACTGATTCAGTTGTTCGAGACTTCCGTATATGGCTAAACAGACAAGAAACTAAGAGTGAAAAAGGAAAAGCATTAACTACTCTCAAGAAGAAGACACAGAATTACTATTTAATTGCTATACGTGCTTTCTTGAAGTATTTGGCTAGACAAAACATCACTTCCCTATCACCAGACCGCATCGAGTTGGCTAAAGTACCAGAAAGATCACTAGATTTGATTACGATAGAGGAACTTAATCTTATAATGAAGGCTCCAGATACTTCTACTCTGAGAGGATTGCGTGACAAGGCAATGCTTGAGCTACTTTTCTCTACAGGACTGCGTGTTTCAGAACTATGTTCACTTCCAAGGGATATCAACTTAAAACTTGATGAAATGTCTATACGTGGTAAGGGAGAAAAGGTTAGAGTTGTGTTTATCTCTGACGATGCGCGTATTGCTGTACAGAAATGGCTTGATAAGAGGGATGATATGGACGATGCCCTATTCATTCAGATCAAGGAGGGAGAGAAATTGGCTAAAAACAAGGATTCATTAAGGATTACTTCAAGGTCTGTAGAGAGGATTATAAAGCAATATGCTATTAACTCTGGTATTTCTAAGAAAGTCACACCTCACGTGATTAGGCATAGCTTTGCTACTGACTTATTACGTAATGGAGCTGATCTACGCTCAGTACAGATGCTATTAGGACATGCAAATATAAATACTACTCAGATATATACACATGTTACTGATACTGAATTAAAGAAGATACATAAGAAATTCCATAGGAAGAGTGAGTAAAATCTGATATCATAGTGCCATGAACATCATCTGCTGGAATGTTAATGGTTTACGTGCTAATGCTAAAAAAGGAGGATTTGACTGGTTAATTGAGCAATCTCCAGACTTCTTCTGTCTACAGGAGACTAAGGCCCACCCAGATCAATTAGAGGAGGAAATACGTAATCCCAAGGGATATTACTCATATTTCGACCATTCTAAGATGAAAAAGGGATATAGTGGAGTGGCTATATACGCAAAATACGAAGCAGATTCAGTAGATTATGGATTTAATACCCTTGGTTCAGAGGATTTAGACAAAGAAGGACGATTCCTGGCCCTATTCTACGAAGATACTGGGATTATAGGTAAAAAGTTCGTATTAATAACCTCATACTTCCCTAACGGAGGTAGTGGTCCAGATAGATTAGACTTCAAGATGAGATTCTACGATGAGTTCTTGAAATATATTAACTTAAAGAGAAAACAAGGTTACGAAGTAATTTTCTGTGGCGATGTAAACACTGCACATACTGAAATTGATTTAGCTCGACCAAAAGCCAACGAAGAAAATACCGGTTTTCTTCCACAAGAAAGAGAGTGGATAGATCAAGTAATTAATTCTGGATATATAGATATTTTTAGACAACAAAATCCAAATAAAATTGGTGCATATACATATTGGGATATGAAAACTTTTGCAAGAGAAAGAAATGTTGGTTGGAGAATTGATTATTTTTTCATAAGCCCAGGTATTTTAGAAAAAGTTAAAAAAGCCAATATTCTCAACGCTATTTTGGGATCTGATCACTGTCCAATAGAGTTGATTTTAAAATAAAAGACAAATATATTTTACTGTCTTTTATAAAGGACAAAAGTTATCCACATATTTTATTTGTATGTCCTTTACATGTCTTTTATGCTTGCTATAATAATCCCAGATCCGAAGAACTTTTAACCGAGGATCAGTTCGTTCGATAGCTCTTTGTACAATTATGTGTGGATGGGTAGTAACAAGCTCTTTTTTTGAAGTTCAATTATGAAGAGAGGTAACCCATATTTAGCTTCTGTTGAGGCACTGCATAACTTCCCAATCATTAAATTTATTAGAAGTTATATGCAAAACCTCCCATTAGGTGGTATGTGGTCAATTTCGCGAGTCCCCTGTGATCTGTGGATCCAGCATGACTCCTTCGCTATTTATGAACTTCTGTGTTCGTAGTCGTGAGTAACAGCCGTTAGTTATTTGTAGAATGGTCTCAATCGTCTAACCTCGAGATTATCGTACAGGTAAACACGGCTGTTTTTGTATATAAAAAACACAAATGGCTCAACAGAGCCATTTTATTGTGTTACACATGAAATGTTACTTATGAAACGTGGTATTTCTTCCTTATTTCCTCTAGATTCTCATTCTCAACTTCCTCTTTCTTACTCTGTCCTTGCTTACCTAGTATTTCAAGTTCTTTGTCCGGTAGTGATACTAGCTCTATTGCCCTCTTATCTAGGTATTCCGTAGTATTTAGCTTAGGATCCTCTAGAACTTCCTCTAGTAAGGCATTAAGTGTATACCCTATCTTAGGTCCTGGTGTTACATGTGTAACCTCCATAATGCGTTTACCATCTGTCTTTAGCATGGCAACAGATACAGGATCTACCATTGCCTCCTCTATCATAGCTTTGTACTTACGTAGTCTGTATGGATTCTCTTTAGGTCTTCCTGTACCGATTCTGTCGCATATACGTATATTCATCAGGTCCCATATGTTCTCCCTACCTACATTGTTAATCATTCTCCTTACTGCAGACAGTGTAATTGTCTCAGTATCTGAGAAAAACATGTGCCAACGTACCATTTTAACCACCTTCTCTATGGTTTTTGTCGGAAACTTCATTCTCTCTAGTATCTTCTTTGTTACACGTGAACCAACTACTTCATGTCCATAGAATGTTATTTGATTGGTTTCATGTGAAAATCTCTTTGTCTCTGGTTTAGATATGTCGTGGAATAGAGCTGAGAGTCTAATATCTAGTGGCCACTCCTTATCAGCAGAATGCTGCAACGTTCTTAGAAGGTGTTCCCATACATCATAGGCGTGCGCTTGGTTCTGTTTAACGTCCTTAGCTTGTACAAGCTCTGGAACTATATGTCCTAGAAGATTAAGTTCATCTAGCATCTCAATTCCCTTCTTAGGGTTATTGGACATAAGTATTCTAACGAACTCGTCTCTTACGCGTTCTATCGATATCTTCTTTATGAGATCAGAATGGCTAACTATAGCCTTTTGGGTATCATTGTTAATCATGAAACCTAATTCTGTGGCTAATCTAACAGCTCTCATCATACGTAGTGCATCCTCAGAGAATCTGTCGTTTGCATCCCCCACCGCTCTTATGGTTTTGTCTTTTATATCCTTGATACCATCAAACATATCTACAATGTCTTTTATTGCTCCATTAGACAAACTGATCGCAATGGCGTTAATCGTGAAATCACGACGTTTTAAATCGTCAGCAATACTTTTGCTGAAACTAACCTGATCTGGGTGTCTGTGGTCATTATATGAGCTTTCAAGACGATATGGAGTGACTTCCACAATCTTTAATGACTCATTTTCTGTTTGTTCATTAACTACCCCAACAGTTCCGTATGAGTTTTCGTAGAAGGTCTTGGTGAATAGCGGAATTATCTGTTCTGGTGTGGCATTAGTCGTAACATCCCAATCCTTAGGTGTTCTCCCTAGTAATATATCCCTAGTACATCCACCAACTAGAAAAGCTTCAAACCCTGCCTTCTCCAGAGTCTCTACTACACCGACTACTTCATTAGGTATTGCGTTTTGCTTCATGTGTATATACTAGCACAAATATACTTTTTTTCATTATTGAACATGTGATATACTGTTATGTAACATGACTATAAATGTTCAACTAAAGAATATGGCTATAGATCTAAGGAAGTCTGGTAAGTCGTATTCAGAGATATTGAATGAAGTCCCAGTATCCAAAGGAGTACTTTCTCTATGGCTCAAGGATATCTCCATTTCAAAAGAGCAAAGATTGGAGATAAAGAGGAGAGTAAAAGAGGGCAGAGTTAAATCCAGAAAGGGTAGAATATTAGCTTTGAAGACAAAAAGCGCATTTAAGGATATGGAAATCTCTTCAAATACAGAAGTTTTGTTTAGAGATAACATTAAAGATCCTTTTTTCTCAACTGGCATACTATTATATTGGGCGGAGGGGAGTAGGGGCGGTAACTATTTCTCATTTACCAATTCAGATCCGAACATGGTCTCAATTATGCGGAGGTGGATCATTAAGTATCTGCCACAATACTCAAATAGCATGACATATCGTTTATATATGAGAGGTTTGTATTCGGAGATAGGGAAGAACGAGAGTTATTGGTCTGGGATATTGGGAATACCTAAGGATAATTTAAGAAAAACAATATACTCACCAGCCCCAGAGTATTCAATTAGGGATAGTAGCTATATTGGAAGTATCAGAATGGATATTACCAAGGTAGAAGCACTAAAGACCATGTTAATACTACAGAAGCAAATTATTAAGTATTATGATAGTCTATAGATGTTCGCACCCGTAGTGAAATGGATATCACAAGTGCCTTCGAAGCATTTATTGGGGGTTCGAGTCCCTCCGGGTGCACAAAGATATACTTTAAAAATTAGACATAAGATTTCTAACTTTTGCTTACCGAACTCGTGTGATATACTTTACACATATGCGTAAAGATAAGGAACAAGCTATATCACTTAGAAGAGATGGAAAGAGCTATAATCAGATAGCTTCGGAATTAGGAGTTCCTAAAAGCACGCTTTCTGACTGGTTTAGAAACCAGAATTGGTCAAATGATCTATCTAAAAAACTCTCAGAAAGGGCAAAGAAGTCACATATTGTTCGTATACAGAGACTTAATAAGATAAGAGGTGATAACCTTAAACAACTATACGAGCAGGCTAGAAAGGAAGCGATTGAAGAGTTTGATCTGTTGAAGTATCACCCTCTGTTTATATCTGGCTTAATGATCTATTGGGGAGAGGGTAATAAAAGTTCTAAAAGCAATTGTTGTGTTGCTAATACTGAGCCTTTGATGATCAAGCTATTCTTGAGTTTCTTAAAGAATATTTGTGGTTTTGAAGGTCCTAAGATGAAGGCTTGGTTGCTTTTGTATCCTGATTTAGATGAGGATAAGTGTAAAGAATACTGGATTAATAATGCTGGCTTAAAACCGGAGGATTTCAATAAGAGTATGGTTATACTGGGCAAACACAAGACTCGAAGATTATCATACGGAGTTTGCAGTGTTGGAGTTTCTAGTGCATACTTAAAATGCAAGATTATGAAGTGGATTGAGATGCTTGCTATCGAATTAAGTCAGGAAAATTACATTGCGGGTATAGTTTAAGGGCAGAACATGACATTGCCAATGTTAAAATGCGAGTTCGAGTCTCGCTACCCGCACATTTTGTAGGTACTTTATGTAAAACTGTGGATAACATTGGGGATAGTGGGTATAAGACAGACAAAATATGGCCTATATTCGTGTCCTTTGTCTTTTTAGGTTATAAACACTGTCTGTTTATAACCATGTAGAAATATAGGAATTGTTATTGTGGACATGTCCTGTGATGCTTAAGAACATAAGGGTCACGTCTCTAATAGTGGTGCTTGCGTATCAATAACTATATTATTTTGGCTTTTATATAATCCATATGCTAGTATAATCTCTATATCGGAGCGTGGTGTAACGGCTAACATTCCTCTTTTGGGAAGAGGCGACTCCGGGTTCGAATCCCGGCGCTCCGACAATAAAGTGTTTGTGGTATAATCTACTCATAAAATTTGTTTTTTTATGAGAATTAATAAGTCACCGTGGATACATCAACTAGATCATGAGAGGAAATCTATCTCTCTTAATAAGGATTTAGATACTGATGTCGCTATTATCGGTGCGGGGATAGCTGGAATATCTACAGCTTTCTTTACTCTCAAATATACTAAGCAAAGGGTAGTCATATTAGACCAGGGAAGATTGGCTCATGGTGCAACAGGTCATAATGCCGGACAAGTAGTGGCACGTTTCGAAAGACCATTGGTTGATATAGAGAAAGAGTTTGGATTTGATATGACAAAAGATGCTATACAAGCTCTAAATTCAACTTGGTTACTCATAGACGAAATGTATGAGGATGCAAAGCTTGATATAGTCTTCTCTAAGACTAAGGGAAACATAGGATATTCAAACCTTTACCAAGTCTTGAGGGCTCTTGGAGATTTAGAGATGGAAGTTAGATCAGGAATACATCAAAATACTTTTTTAGTTAGTGAAACAGCACCTTTTGTGGATTCAATACCTAGGATTTACAAGAATCTGTATAGACTAGTTCCACAGTCTGAAATATTAAAGAGGATGGAGACAAAAGATGAAAGTTTTCACGCCCTATACTCAGACGATGCGGCATGTATGAATTCAGCTTTGTTCTGTCAGGAGATAGCTCTGTTCTTGTTGGAAAAGTATAAGGATAGATTCACTTTGTATGAAGAAACTAGGGTCAACAAGATAGTTCTGAAGGAGAAACACGGACTACTTGATGTGGAAAAGCATACGATAAACGCTAGTAAGATAATTTTGTGCACAAATGGATTTGAGAATTTCGATATATTTAATGACGGTGGATTGGCTATAGACAAGAACTTTCACCACTTAGTTGGTGGAACTGTTGGTTATATGTCTGGATATCTAGAGAATATAAACAAACCACCAACTGCTATAGCATATTGGACTGATGATTATGACCCAACTGACCCAAAGGCAGAGTACTTGTATCTAACCAGAAGACCTCATGAGTATGGCGATAAGAAGCATAACTTGGTATGTATGGGAGGACCAGAGATAGCTCTGGATGATAAAGCTGAGTATATGAGGAATTATGATTATCCAGATGAAATTCCTACAAAAATAGATCAATTTATTAAGAAAGAATATGATTCTGATCCTAACCGTAAGATTGACTATGAGTTTACATGGCACGGTCTTATGGGTTACACACCTAATAGAATTAGATTAATAGGAGCGGAACCAAAAAATAGGGTATTGCTATACAACTTGGGTTGCAATGGTATAGGAATCATACCGTCTGTATATGGAGGACGCAGAATTTCTAGAATTTTGTCTGGAGAAAACCCTAATCCCTCTATTTTTGATCCAAAGGGATGATATAATACATTTATGATTAAAAAGGTTGTAGATTTTTTTGATAAATTTGAAGATGGTGTAAGAGGGAATTTAAGTCGTTTCCCGGTTGTATATACTCTAATAGGTAGTGTGGCCATAGTATTGTTTTGGAGGGGTATATGGCATACAGCAGACATACTACAAGCTAAAGGGGGAATACTAGGTTTTCTTTTCTATGAACCAGTAAGTATGATCATTACCGTAGTAATACTTCTAGCTACAGGATTGTTTGTTTCGTACTTCATTGGAGATACAATCCTAATATCAGGACTTAAGCAACAGAAGAAGAGTGCTGACAAGACAAAGAAGGATATAGAAGAAGAAGAAAAGGAGATAGTAGTTCTAGAAGAAGCAATATTGGATATCAAGAAGGAGATGGATGAGATAAAGGAGGAGATAAAGCATAATCATCCACAAACAGGCGAGAATAGTGGCAAAAATTAAAAATTCTTGCTAGTATAGATAAAGTTCTTAAATTTTAATATAAGCGGGACTAGTTTAGTGGTAAAATGACACACTTCCAATGTGTAGATGGGGGTTCGATTCCCCCGTCCCGCACCATGAACGGATTTTTAAGAGGAACACTTATTTTTCTTACAATCATCCTTGTCGTTATACTTTTTAGTATACGACTTAATACCCAGTCAAATTTGAATAAGGTTATGGATAGAATGGATAAATTCTGTTCAATTAGTGAGAATAGATGTGATATTGGTAACTATACAATGACTAGAGAGGGTAGAATATTCACTTTTACTAGTGAAGTAGATAAACACAGAGTGGTAGAGATTAAGATTGCTAAGGATGGTAGCTTGAGTTTAACAAAGAGTGAGGAAGGGGAGTGATAAACAAAAAGACCGTATTATGCGGTCTTTTTGTTATATATACCTCGTATTCTATTTTACTGCATCCTTCAAAGCTTTAGCAGCTCTGAACTTAGGCACCTTCATAGCTGGTACCTTGATTGTCTCTCCAGTTCGAGGATTACGAGCATCACGAGCTGCTCTTTCCTTTACTGAGAAGATACCTAGACCTGCGATAGAAACTTCCTCACCCTTTTTTAGAGATCCGATGATTGAGTTTAACAAAGTCTCAACAGCTTGTTCAGCTTGTACCTTTGTTCCTCCTAGTACTGCGTGTACTGCATCTACAATTCCTGCTTTGTTCATAGTTATTCAATATTAATTAATAATGATTTCTAACCTCCATATAATTATATATTAAGGCACTTTTCGCGCAATAGGGGTTAAATTAGACAATACTATTTATTTTTTAGCAAAATCAGTCGTGATTCCAAATATAATTGAACATTACTCTAAACGTTTCAGTTATGTGTCTACTCTCTATAACAACAGTAATAATGTTTTCCTTGAAGTTTGTTATTGATACCTTATCGCCATATAGAATAATTTGGGCTGGAATATTCAATTTATCTATAGAAACCTTCTTTCTAGTAATAAGATACTTTTCGTCCTCCTCGATTGGTGTAGCAATTTTTTGCCCATCTAAGTGTGGTGCTATGGCTTTAGTCTTGATATTCTTTGCGACCTGCTTTTCAATCTGTTCCTTTATTAAATGCAATACTTCTTGACGCCCTTCTTTAATTGGTGAACTTATGACCATTATGTCTTGAGCTACATCTAATATGTCTTCATGTACCTTCGATATACCCTCGACTCCGTCGTAGAACTGAACATTCGGTCTTCCAATAAGTGCGTTGAACTCTGAAGAGAGAAGTCCATATACTTTATTAAAATCGTTATACGCATGCTCTAGACCCCTTTTCTTCTCATCTATCATATTTTTAAGATTTCTTGGGTGTTTGGGGGAGAAAAGGGCTATCTTACTAATGTCCTCTCTCTTTTCAACCAGATCAAAACCCTCTAATTGATCTAATATCTTGTATGTTAGCGCTCTACCTACACCGGTTATGGATGATATTACCTTTGCAGTAGAAAGACCATTCGTTATTATATAGGTATATATTTTTGCTTGCTCTAAACTCAAACCACAGTCTATTAGTACTTTCTCATTCATTTTGTTACAAAGTTATGACAATATTAAGCATACAAGACAAGTATATTACGAATATTGTTATTTAACAAGGAAAATACGAATAACACCAATTGACAAATGTGTTCATTGTGTTATGATTATACAAGATACAAAGGAAAAGGAAGCACTTACGCTTTACTACCTGAGTATAGTTGACATTTTAGCCATGAAATTCATCTTTGTCATGCAACACGCTCCTACCGCCGACCAGATCGCTGCCGCTCAGGCGGTTGGCGAGGTGGTCCAGCTCCAGGACAAGAAACTCTTGGTGGTGCCGGACGACGCGAACCTCAGCCGTGACTGGTTCGTCCAGCGGGCCGAGGCAGTGGTCACCGCAGTCGGTGGCATCAAGGAGGGGGACACCCTCCACTGCATGGGCCAGCAACAGCTGGCCGCTGCCATCAACGCCATCGGCCGTAAGACCGGTGCTAAGCTGGTGGAGTCGGTGACCCCTCGAGTGTCGAAAGACATTCCCCAGTCTGATGGCACGGTGAAGAAGGAGCTCGTCTTCTCATTCGCTGGCTTTCGGGAGCTCCACAGCTACTAGTCGTGGCAAGGTTGTAGGTGAACCTAGAAAACTTAACTCTACCCATTGAGCGAATGGGTTGCTTCTCGGAATGTGCATTCCGACTGATGAAGGTCCAAAAGGATCGAAAAGCAGAAAGTTATTTGATAACTAAATAGCGAATATGGAGAACGCAGAACAATGGTCTGTGTAAACAGACAACTGCAATGTTATTCCTCTTCGCCTCACTATATAGATAGCGTAAAAAACTTAAACATTGGTGGGGTAAGAGGGATTGCATATTGTACCTATTGTTGGTGCAAGTGTGATTCTGAGAAGGAAAATTTATTATGTCTTGGTTTTTTAGCAAAAAAGGCCAACGCGTCAAAGGACGCGTTCTCTCCTGGAGCTTCGCTCCGGGTGAGGCCTACCAACACGTGGCAGTCCACATCTTTCGTGGTGGTGGAGATCATGGGGTTGTTTCGACCACCCTTTACCACCTCGAGGTGGGCCAGATCATTGATCTGGTCTGGGATGACGACGAACGTCTGAATCTACTTGGTTCAGATCTCGAGCTTCTTGCGAGGAAGAGATTCCTCGACAAGTTGGAGGCTCAAAACAAAATTTTCCTCGCCCAGTATGGTGAGGAGAAGGGCACCGTCGCGATCTACGACGACATGAGTGGCGGTTGCTGTAATGACTGGGAGTTCAGTCATTATGAAGAGTGGACGGTATCAAAATTTGCCAACTATTTTTCAAAGCTTGGCATAGGCGACCTCACCCACCCAACTCTCGGAAGACTTGACCGTGAGGCTACGACGCTCTCATGGCTGAAGTAAAGATGGTCGCGTGTTACCTAAACACGCCGAGGTTTACTAAGTTGTAAACCAGAACCCGATTCGTGAATTCGGGTTTCTTAATAGATCTGTCACATGATGTGGTGGATCTAAAGGAAAATCTCGACAAGTAAAAAAGATGAAAGCTATACCTAAAAATACGGTAGTCATCTTCGGTATGACTGATGTTGAGGAAGCAGAAGCCCGGAAGGCGGCTGAATCGGTCGGCTATATTGTCGCCACGGCGACATTTCAAGGTCAGCTGGTTTCGGCCAGCACTGCCTACAAGGCTGACGGATTTGTGGTTGATGGTGGGTTAGCTGAAGAGTTGACCGGAGCCATTATCTTCGAATGCAATCCGGCATGCGCCGGTTCGCTCGAGGTGGTCGCGCGTTGCGACCACCATAATCCTGGGGATTACGGATTCGGGTTTCCGCCTGAACTGTATTTCGAAGGTTCATCCCTCGGACAGTTGTTGATGTTTCTCGGCCTCAAGCCGACGGAGTATCAACTCTTGGTCGCAGCAAGCGACCATTGTCCAGCCGCCGCTTACGCTGGCCGGTGCCAGATGGTGACCCCGGATGCCATTCGTCTCCATCGTCTTTCGGAGAAGGTGGCGTTCTACGCAGGGATTCCGAGTCTGGCCCACAAGGCTGATCCTGGGATCCTGGAAGCAATCATTGGGAAGGCGGTGACCATACTCAAGTCCGCTCCCAAGTTTGATAACGGAGTCCGCGATCTGCGGACCATTGGATTTGTGGAAGAGTTGCCAGAGGCAGCTCTTAGGTCCGGTGAGTCCTACGTGGCTGATATTTGTGACAAGGATCGGACACAAAAGCCGACAGGCAATAGGAAGATTGTTCTCGGTGGACACACGGCCCCTAAGATCGTGCAGGATTTTATGTCATGGGCGGCCACTTTCCCAAATCGGGTCGGTGAACCTTATGGCGATCCGGTTCGTGGGTTTGCTGGAGTGATTGTCAAACCTAGGTGATGTTCGAGTTTTTGGAGGATTCTGATGCAAAAATCCTTCACTTTTTTGAGTCCATAATTGAAAGATTATTGTGGATTCATAGAGTCGGTTGAAAAATTGGAAATCACATAAGATGAAGATTGAAGTTCTTCCGATTGGTAGTGTTTGGTTTGGCACAGAGCAGATTGCTGTGTGCCCGTGGAATACTCAAGGAGGGTATTATACCCTCGCTCAAATTCGGGCGTGTGCTCGAGGGCTTGGGTATTCCAAATTCGCCGGCAGTGGCGAGGTGGATAATTTTGCGAAGGAGATGTTTCGTAAGGAATGTCGTCGCAAGGATGCACCGGTAAGTCGGCTTCTGTGTCTCAAGCACAGAGGCAAGATCCGTCGGTCGGTGTCACGTGTCACTTTGGCACGGAGTGAGATTCTCCATGTGCCAACTTTGAACATGGATCCCCACCCTCACCATCCAAAGCGGTATGATTGGGTGGAATTGCCGATTAGTAAGATCGGGGGAAAGATTTTCATTTCCCCCTATGAGTTCGTGGTCTTCTCAAAGTAAGGCCACCCTCAAACCGCATGGTTCGCCATGCGGTTTTGTTTTGTCTATTTTTTTATTTCTAAATTATTTTACCTAGCAAAGTCAATTACTCTAGTCTCACGTATGATAGTTACCTTAATCTCTCCTGGATATTTAAGATCCTTCTCAATCTTCAGTGCAATATCTCTTGCCATATTCTTCGCTTCAAGATCAGTAACCTTCTCTGGAGTCACGAATATACGTATCTCACGTCCAGCTTGTAGGGCATATGACTTCTCTACACCAGGGAAGTTGTTAGCAATAGCTTCTAGATCACCTAGTCTCTTTAGATAGTTCTCTATACTATCATGTCTAGCTCCAGGTCTAGCTCCAGATATAGCGTCAGCAGTCTGTACTATACGTGATTCAACTGTTTCATAAGGATATTCCTCATGATGAGCTTGCATTGCTTTCACAATATCCTCACTAGCACCAAACTTTTGCAATATTCTTCTACCAATCTCAACATGTGTACCTGAAACCTCATGATCTAGAGCTTTACCTAGGTCATGTAGAAGGGCACCAGCTTTAGCTACAGCAACATTAGCCCCTATTTCCTCAGCAATCATTCCAGCTATGTGACTCATCTCTATAGAATGCTGTAAAACATTCTGTCCATAACTTGTTCTGAAGTGCAGTCTTCCTAGTATTAGTACAATACGAGGGTCTAGACCTATAACTCCACACTCATATACCGCTTGTTCTCCCTTCTCCTTTATTATCTTATTAATATTAGCCTTAGACTCATCTACTACCTTCTCAATCTTGGCAGGCTGTATACGTCCGTCTTTAATCAGTTCCTCAAGCGCAACCTTAGCAATATGTCGTCTAACTGGGTCAAAAGAAGAGATTGTTATGAAACCTGGAGTATCATCAACGATAACCTCAACACCAGTAGCTCTTTCGAAAGCTTTGATATTTCTACCTTCCTTACCAATTATCTTACCCTTTATATCATCACTAGCTATGGCTATAGATGTAGACATTACATCTGAATTAACAGAATTAGCTAGTCTCTGTATTGAAATAGCGAGTATCTCCTGAGCTTTCTTCTCTAGTGTCTCCTCGCCACTCTGTTCTAGTTTAGAAATACGTGCAAGTAGATCATCACTAACATTCTTCTCAATATTCTTAAACAGTGTCTGTTTAGCCTCGTCATTAGTCATTTGGGCAACTTTCTCTAGGGCCTGAGCCTTCTCAGCCTCCAATTTATCAGCTCTTTCCTTAATTACCTTGATTTCAGCCACCTTTTGCTTGATAGATTCAATCTCTTTGTCTATATCAGTCTGTCTTTTGTCTAGAAGATCCTCCTTCTTGATCAATCTAGCCTCAGTTTGCTGTATCTTGTCTTCCTTCTCCTTAGATTCAACTCTAACTTCTTCAAGAAACTTAGCTGATTTAACATCAGCTTCAGTTGTAATTCTCTTAGCTTCCTCCTTTGCAGTTAGAAGCATTTCCTTAATCTCTAGTTCCATTGACCCTTTCTTACCTAGAGAGATAATTAGGCGCAGATAATAACCGATACCAATACCGGTTATACCAGCGATACTTAAAAACAAAGCTACTAATTTTAATGACATGCGAAATAGTTCGCCTCAATCAGAAACTAACCAAGTGTAATCAGAAAATATCCGGATAAAGTCATAGGTATGACACTCAATTTCAATATCTTTAAAGGGAACAAAATTAAATTTATAACAAACTTACAGTATCACGATTAAAGAATCTTGTCTACAATTCCGTATTTAACTGCCTCTTCTGCATTCATAAAGAAGTTTCTATCAACATCTTTCTCGATTTTAGACAGAGTTTGGCCTGTATTCTTAGACAGCATCTTGTTTAGACTCTCACGTGTCTTAAGTATGTGTTTCGCACTGATCTCAATATCAGAAGCTTGTCCCTCAGCACCTCCTAGTGGCTGGTGAATCATAACCTCAGAGTTTGGTAGGGCAAATCTCTTACCTTTCTTACCAGATGATAGGATTAAGGCTCCCATTGATGCTGCAACTCCGACACATACAGTAGAAACATCGTTTTTGATGTTATTCATTGTATCAATGATAGCTAGTCCAGCAGTTACCATTCCTCCTGGTGAGTTTACATACAAAGTAACATCTTTCTTAGGATCTTCTGCTTGTAGGAACAGTAGCTGAGCTATAACTATATTAGCTACATGATCGTCTATCGGTCCAGCAAGGAATATAATATTCTCTTTTAACAGCCTAGAATATATATCGTAGGCTCTTTCACCCATGCTTGTCTTCTCAATTACGGTTGGTATTAACATTGTTTCAAATTTAAATTTAAGTAATGTTGTCATAATACCTCATGATTCAATTTTCGCAACATATGTATGAAACAGGGAATATACCTACTTTTCCATGCTTTTTAATACCTCAAGGTACAGTTCCTCAACAATCTTCTCTTGTGCTAGTCCAGATTTGGCATAATGATCAAGCCCTGGCGCAGAGTTGATCTCTAATATCCAGTAGTTATTAGGTTTTTCTCCAATATCACCGTTAATCATTAGATCTACACCACACAGACGTAATCCCATATCCTTTGTAAGTTCCACAGATACTTTCTCGAAGTCTTTATGTACCTTGTCAGTTACATCTATAGAATCTCCACCTGTTGATAGGTTAGCATTGTCTAAAAGGAATACTTGCTCGTCTTTACCAATAACTGACTTAAGTGTTAAACCCTGATGTTTCAGCTTCTCAATCATTCTTCTGTCTGTGAAGTTAATACGAGTATCCCTTCGGTCTTTTACGAATTGCTTTTGTTTGTTCAGAAGAAGTTTCTCAATAGATGACTTACCATCACCTATAACATTCAATGGAATACGCTCATATGCTGAGATAACTCGGTTATCAAGTACAACAACCCTATAATCCTTTCCATATACTGGTCTTTGTATCAAGGCAATACGATCTTTTTCAAATACTAGTTTAATGGCTTTAATTAATTCCTTCTCATTGTGAACCAATGCAACATTTGTTCCTTGGCTACCACTGTTAGGTTTAACAATGACAGGGAAGCCTAATTTCTTTGCATAAATACATGCACCATTAATATCTCTTTTTGGAGCACCAACTTTTATAGCAAAATCCTTTTTAAAGAAAGTCCTACTTCCAGGAACGATAGGGTAGCCCATTTGATTCATAAACATATTTGCATAATCCTTGTCCTTTGCGATCTCTGATGCACCAAGAGAATTGAGATCAATACATGAACCACGGAAATATCTCCTTCTGCCATTTTGAAATGTTATTTGACCGACAACTTGCCAACGAGGTTCTATAACAACAGTTGCACCTATTGATGGAGCAATCTTTTTAAGTACCTGACCGAGGATTGGAGTAATAGTCTTTCTTCGCATATATAGTCGGCTCATTATGTGGTTTTGGGGAGGGGGTGTCAAGCAACATTTATATGTTTCTCAAGACTTAATATTTGAGTAACATGTGCTTTTAAATAATCTAAATAGGTATATAATTGTTACATGAAATTACAACGATTTTTTAGTGAAGAAAAGTTAAGTGGAAAGAACTCATTAGTCATCACCCGTGAGTCATTAGTAGGTCAATTAAAAAAAGTTTTTCGGTTTGTAAAAGGAGATGAGATAGTAATGTTTGATAATTCTGGCTTTGATTTCAATTATGTTATCGAAGGATATGAAGGAGACAGCGTTTCATTAACTTTGAAAAAGGTTTCAGAGAACATTGTATTACCACTTAAGGTTACATACCTATTTGTATCATTGGTAAAGAAAGATAACTTTGAATGGATATGTCAGAAGGCAACAGAGCTTGGTGTTTCTCACATCATCCCATTAGTTTCAGAGAGAACTGAAAAGAAAGATATTAATATAGAAAGAATTCAAAAAATTATTATCGAAGCAGCAGAACAAAGTGGAAGAGGAACTCTTCCTGTATTGTGTCCGATTAGTGATCTAGAGTCTGCACTACTAAAGTATGCACATATTAAATCTATTGCTTGGCATACACTTGCACCAAAATTTGTTCCACGAGATCTAGAAGAAAATCTTGGAGCATATATAGGTCCAGAAGGGGGATGGTCACCAGCAGAAGAAGAAATATTTAAGAAACATGGTGTGCATGCTCGTTCACTTGGTCCACAAATATTACGTTCTGAAACAGCTGTAGTTGCCGTTATTGCCAAACTAGTTTTCTAGTTATTTCTGCTCTTGTAGGAATTCGTAAACTCTCTCGTTTGATAGGACTGTTTCTGCATATGTGTATGCATGATCATGATCTGCATCACTGTAGTGATCCATTATATGTTTCACCTCAGCTTCAATATCCTTTGGATCGACAACAATCTTCTCTTCCTGAGCAATCTTGTTAATGATTAACTGTAGCTTCGCTTTCTTCTCTGCATGCGGTTTCCACTCTGTACGTAGGTCCTCAATTGTCTTCTTTGTATGCTTTAGATAGTCCTCGAGTGTTACACCCATTCTCTTTATATCATCTACAAACTGAGCTTCAATTCTCTTTGTTTCACTCTCTATCATTAGATCAGGTAATTCAATTTCTGTAGCATCTAACATTGCATCAGATATTGCAATTCTCTTCTTTTCAACTGCTCTCATTTGCTTGTCCTGAACTAGGTATTCCTTTATCTTCTCCTTTGCTTCAGGTGAGTCATGATCATGACCTTCGTGATCAGCATGTGACTTCTTAATTTTCTCGACAGCCTCCTCAACTTCTTTGTCAGTTACTTCAAAAGTTTCAAGAGGTTTCTTGTTTTCTTCTTTAGCTAGTTTTGTATAGTTACAAATTTTAAATTCAGGAACTACGGTAGTTACAATTTTAAACTCAAGAGGGTTGTCAGCTGCAAGTTTAGTAACTGCAATATCTGGTCTACCGATAGCGTCAATTTTTTCTGATGTAAGTATCTCAGGGTATGCTTTTGAAATTGCTAGCTCCGCCATTTCTTCAAGAATTACAGCATCACCAACTTTAGAAATTAGTATAGCTTCAGGAACCTTTCCTTTTCTGAAACCATCTATATTAACTTGATTATTAATATTCTCTAAAGCCTGCTTTCTAAATGTAGCAAATTCAGCGCTGGGTACTGAACCAGTTATTTCAACCTGTGCCTTAGGAAGCTTATTAACCTTTACCTCTTTTTTTATTTGTTTTGACATAGTTTTCAAAGTCTACAATATAAACAAAAAATCCGCCAGTTAGCGGATTTTTTTGTTGAACTAAATTTTAATTAGAAACTGTAATCAATATCTTGTAGTTGAGCATCAAGATCTGACTCAATAACTGCTGCATCACTTGATGTAGAAGTTACTTCTGTAGTTTCTGTAGTGTTTACTTCAGTATTTGTATTAAGTTTCTGACTGAAGAAATATAGTACTGCAATTATGATAACTAGAGCGATAACTAGTACACCAAGAATTGGTCCTAGTTTCTTGTTCTCCTTTTGTACTGGAGGCATTCCGTTCATCATTCCACTTGCATTTGTATTTGATTCCATATTTTATTTGTTATTTATATTAGTTTGTAGGTTCTACTGTTGTAGAAGGTGATACCTCTGCCTTCTTCTCTGGTGCAATGTATTTTACAACTTCTTTGAAGGCATCGCGAGCATCTTTAACTGCCTTGATTGCTTCGTCTCCAATTTGTCTTGGCTTTGCTAGTTCTACATCAGCTGTTGCTGATTCAACTGCTGCACCATTTGAATTAACTGGTACATACTTCGCTAGAGCATCAACTGCTGTTCTAGCTACTGCTAGTTTTCCTTCAGCTACTGTTAATGCTGATTTAGCATCAGTCATGTCTTTTCCTTCACCTTCTAGAACTGAGATTCTCTCACTAATTCTTCCTTTGATATTTGTAAGGTTATCAAGAGTTAGAGTTAGTTGCTTAACAAGAGCATCCTTTCTTATCTTAAATTCGTTAACCTTTGATGTGTTCTTTATCTCTCTCTTCTCATCCTTAAACTTCTTGAACAGTTCAGTTGATGAAGCTCTTATCTCTCTCTTCATCATCGGAGATGTAGAAGCATTATCCTTCAACATCATTCTGTTATCCTTAAGTTCTGCTCTCTTGTCCTTCAGCATCATTGTTGTAGACGCTCTCATATCACGAACTTCACCCTTTCTTTCCTCTCTAATATCCTTTCTGATCTCCTTGTTTGCCTCAATCTTCTCCTTGATCATAGGCTTATTCTCCAACTTCATCTTATTATCCTCTGATTTGAAGAGAGCTGGCTTAACAACTGGGGGATTGCCTGGTCCTTGCTGTGCTGAAGCTGTGTTTGTTGTAGTAACAAACAAAGCGAGTAATAGCAAAAACGTTAAATTTAATTTTAATTTCATTTTGTATTAATTAACTGATAAAGGTCTATAACCTTGTAGTTAATTATACACTAGCTGGCTCAGATGCAACACCTGTTGATTGAATATCAATCTTCCATCCTGTTAGTTTTGCTGCAAGTCTTACATTTTGTCCTCCTTTACCTATAGCTAGTGACTGTTGATCCTCAGAAACATGTACAACAGCACGCTTTTCCTGTTCATTTAGGTCCATTTTAATGATCTTAGCAGGGGAAAGGGCTTCTTTGATGAAGGTATTAGCATCCTCATTCCACTGTATGATATCTATCTTCTCTCCAGCTAGTTCACTCATAACTGTAGATACACGTACTCCTCTTTGTCCTACAAGAGAACCTATAGGGTCAATATGACTGTCAGTTGAGTGTACCGCTATCTTTGAGCGTGCTCCAGCCTCACGAGCTATAGCTTTTACCTCTACAACACCTTGTGCTATCTCAGGAGCCTCTATTTCAAACAGTTTTGATAGGAACTTAGGGTGAGATCTAGATAGTTTAAGCATAATTCCCTTAGGAGACTCTTCTACAGCGTATAGGTAGGCTCTGATTCTCTCACCTTGCTTGTAGTGCTCATTAGGAATCTGATCCTCGTATGACACTATACCCATAGCACGTCCCATATCTACGAATATTGCACCTCTTTCAATTCTTTGTACTGTTCCAGAGACAATATCTCCTTCTTTCTTACCATATTCAGCTAGTACTGATGTCTTCTCAGCCTCACGGATCTTCTGTATTATCACTTGCTTTGCTGTTTGAGCAGCAATTCTTCCATAGTCACCCTTTTCCTCTAGAGGGAAGATGATTTCGTCGTCAATCTTAGCGTCTTTCTTGATCTTTTTAGCGTCGGCAAGCAATATATGATGTTCTGGGTTGAATCTAACACGGATGTTCTCTTCAGCCATATTCTGTATATCCTGTTCATCCTCTTCGTCTTCCATAATAACTTTAGATTCGTCTACAACGATCTTAACCTGGAAAAACTCTACTTTTCCAGAGTTATTGTCGAAAATAGCTCTAACAATCTGGCCTTTCTTGCCATATTCCTTCTTGTAGGCAGTAGCAAGGGCTAATTCTATAGCCTCAAGCATCTTTTCCTTAGGAATACCTCTCTCATCCTCTAATTGTTGTAAAACTGAATGAATTACTTTTAGATCAAACATATATTTTATTGATTTTTTTAAAAAAATAGCTCGCCGACAGCGAACTTCTTGTAAATTAATATAGCACATAATGCGTATGTGTACAAGTGGATAATTATATATACAGTATATGTGCTAAAATATATGTATTAATAGTTATATTTAAAATCTATGCAACCTGAACCAGAGCACATTGTAAACAAGAGGATAATATTACTAGTTTCTCTAGTGATATTAGTTGGAGTGATAACAATAGCAGGTGTCCTATTCAAATCATATGAGACTCCTAAGAGTGTTGTAGGGGAGGAGGCAAAGGTTTTGGAGGTAGCGGATATTAAAGGAGCTTCTGTATCAGAGAAAAGAGCAGAGGTTACAAAGAGAATAGATACAGTTAGTGAAAGACCACTAACACAGCAGGAGAGAGACTATATTATGTACCTTTACGACAAGAAGAATGGTCCTACATCTGCTGACGAGATGAAAAAGGTTATAAATGCATTAAATCAATAATATGAATATTAAAAAAATATCTTCAATTCTAGTTATACTAATCGCTCTTGTAGGGCTATACGTATCAACTTCATATATTTCAGCCCAGACTCCTTCTACAAACTATGGAAGTGTGGTTGAGGTTAAGAACAGGAGCGTTGTTGAATATCCTTGGGGCGGGTATGGAACTACTCCATTCTATGTTGGTGGTTCTAGTTGTCCAGACGGATCTATATTAGTTGGTTTTAACTTGTACAACACTGGAGGGTCATATAGTGGTCAGGCTAGCTTGTATTGTCAGGCAATGGCAGTAAATCTAGGAGCAACAACAACAGTTCAGAAACATGTTATCGAGAGTCCTTGGGGTGCAGCCGGTAATTCTACTCAGATGGATGCCTCAAGTTGTCCAGATGGATCTGTATTAGTTGGCTTCAACTTACTAAACGTTGGTAAGAACTATAGTATAGCCGGTGATTTGTATTGTAGACAGGTGGTTTCTGCAAAGAGTTCAGTATCAGCTGTATCTAATACAGGGTCAGCATCTATTTCCCTTACTGATTTAGCCGACACAAGCGGTCCAGTATCAGGAGAAGTAGTTGATTCATCAAATGATGTTGTTAACTACAACACATGGTCAGATGAAGAGAGGCCAGCATGGTGTATTGATAGTTTAACTTGTGAATTAAATTAATAATCAAAATGACAAAAATGAAAAATATAACAAAGGTGGTATTTATGGCGATTGTCATGGCGATTGTGTTCTCTAATACAAATTTTGTATCAGCACAGACACAGACTGTGAGTCTTGGTCAGAGATATGCTGTTAATGGAAAAGTGGTAGAGAATCCATGGGGAGGGGCAGGACAACTAAATTCTCTACAATTGTTTCAAATGTTCTATCTAGGATATACATTTAACGTTGCAGGCCCTACTCCTGCACAGATATCAGAATCAAGCTGCCCATTCGGTTCTGCTCTAGTTGGATTCAATTTGTATAACATGGGTAATAACTACAGTACTTCTGGAAGTTTGTATTGCAGACCAATTACATTCTCTTCAACGGCTCCAGTTTTTGATTTTTCAATAGGTCATGGTGGTAACAAGACGGTAGTTGCTGGTACTGATGTGGTTAATATGATTAATACCTCTCTTACAAGCGGAGAGACAAAAGATGTTAGTTTGTCAGTAGTTTCTATAACAAACAGCTCTAATACTAATGTTATGGATCAGGCAAATGGTATATTCGTACCCACATCAAATTCATTTAGTTCCGGTTCTGTTAGACCAACAGGTTCATCTGAATTGACATTAAATACACAAACATCTACTCCAGTTGGAACATATACGGTTACAGTTAAAGGTACAAGTGCTGGAACTACTGGTGCGGGTGCGGGGGTTATAATGGAGTGTGTTTCTACAATTAATGATGCGTATGAGGGGAACGGAAAAAGAATCGTTCAGCTGTCATGTTTAGGATTTTACCCAAGTGATACAAGTATTGAACTTCTAAAAACACAAGATGAATCAATGCTATATGCAGCATCGGAGGCTAATAATACAAATTCTATCCAAAACGCTAAGGATAGTGTAGTAATAACTACAAACGCATGGCTAAACAAGCTATGTGATATGTCTGATAACGGAGTTCGTGATGCATCAGATTCGATAAAGTACATTGGTATATCTAATTTAGGAAGTACACAGATATATAATCCTGTACAAACTAGTCTTGTCTGGGGAGGTAAAACATATGCAGCATGTGCTAGTACAATCACATCAAGTCCAATAAATTACCAAATTGTGAGTGTGCCAAACCGTGTTGACACAATCCAATTGACTAGTGGAGGGGGAAGTGGAACATCTGGTCTTTCAAAGACTACTTCCTTCACAGTTAATGTTATAGCTAATCCTTACAATTTAGCTATTACCAAATCAGCAAAAAGTTGTTACTCGTCTGAATTGTCACAGACGGCAACATGGAATGCGTATCAGGGTGCTACCTCATACAACGTTTATAGAAAGGCGGGGAATACTGTGCTGGCTACAATGTCTACAACATCAACGACGTATATAGAGAAGCCTACTCAGATTGGAAAAGTTTATGAATATCAGGTTGCTGCAGTTGTTGGTGGTGTCGAACAGGCTAGGTCGCAGCCAGTAACATTAGATAGTCAAGTTCTTGAGACAAACTGTCCTTCTCCTAGTCCATCTGGAGGGGGAGGTGGAGGAGCATTGGTTGCAAGTTGTTCAGTGAGTCCAACAAGTATAATTGCAGGCAGAAACACTACAGTTACTATAACAGGTAACGCTTCTGGACCATCTGGAATCGAGTACAGCTTTGATGATGGAAGAAATTATGGTCTAGTCTCTTCAAAGACGATTACAACAAGTACTGGTGGTAGTTATAGTATGAAAATTAGAAGTACAGGAAATGTTGTTTATCCAGACATATCTTGTGGTACGGTGACAGTTAAGAGTGTTAACTTGTCATTAAGTAGAAAACAGGCTGTAAATGAAAATTCTAGTGAACTTACAACTAAAAAGGGTAAAAATGTTTATTTGAATTTAGCAAACTCAGGTTCGACTGATTGCCAAAAAAGTGATATTGGATGGACTAAGACAGTTAGACCTCTCAATTTAGTAAATATTTTTGATGGAGAAGAAGTTAGTGCGTCTACGGTCGGAGATTTCAGATTCACAATTACTTGTGATAATGGCGAGTCCCCAGATACTACTAGTAGTGTGATCTTACATGTAATAAATAGTGCTATAGAGGAAATATAAGTAAATGAAATAAGCCCCCGGGATCCCCGGGGGCTTTGCTTTGGGTAAGTATTTCTACTTCACCCTAAAAAACTGCCTAACTAAGTCCTCATTCTCACTTGGCTTTACTGCAGAACCTGTCCCGTCACGACCAATCGACAGGTTGGCGAAGTTACCCCACGTGGACAAGTCCTCACTCGTCTCAATAACCACGATGGTTCCTGGTGTAGAGTTGGTGACTCTTACCAGAACACCACCATCATCGATTCCAGTAATAAGAATTTGGCTGGTGGATACTTCAACAGCACCACTCTTTCTCAATACGAAACTCGTCTGGTTTTTGAGTATGACAGAGGCATACCACACTTTCTGACCAAGAATGTAGTCTCGGCTTATGTGTAATACTTCCCCGTCATAGTCTACCCACATCGGCATAGACTGGTCAGTGTTGATAGACGTGTTGTGATATGGTCGATCCAAGTTCGGCTCTTGAAAGAACAGAACCCGATCAATGTTGCCAACCTCAAACACAGGAAACGCTGTAATCTGCGGTTCCCAACTGTTAACGAATGCTGGGCTAATTTTCTTAACCCCGTCGACTGTTATCATTGGGAATTCTGCAAACTTGAACAGATTATTCCAGTATCTAAACTCACCAAAATTTTCCGAGTAAATCCCTGCAAAACCTACCTTGATAGGTCTGGCGGGATTGTAAACGCTATTCGTGGTAAGTGTCGCAATGGCCTTATTGGCCAAAACCTCAATTTGGTTTCTGGCATATACCAAGAACTCCGCATAATCACTGAAATTTAGATCAGTATCAACTATTTCATAGATGTATATATCACCATTCGTCCCGTTTTGATAGATACTGAAACCTGTGTCGGTAATCATCCTTGCCATATGGTTCCGAAGTTCTCCCTCGTTACCAATCGGTAGGGAAGTCGGGAGAGCTTTGGTTACACCAGAGCGGCTGATTTTGTTGTTGCTTTGAGTGGGGTTGAATTTGATTTCAACCCCGTTGTTAGTTTCCATGCCCGTAACTGGGTCATAGAACTTAGAGATCCCTCCCTCGACACTAGCGAGGAGAAGGACCGACATCAATAAAAGCGTGATTGCTTTCATAACGATAAACAGTAAATTTTCAAAGGACACTTGGTGCACACACGTGCTCCAAATATGGCTATATTATAACCCTAAAATAGGGTAAAAGTCAAGCAAAAAGTTATGTCCTTGTTATACGGCCTAACTAAGGCTCTCTTTAAGAAAATCGTATGGTATTGATATACTAACAGTTACAATGTTATTGCTGTCTGGGTATATATCTAAATTACCATGATGAGCTTCGATAATTGATCTAGAAACATACAATCCAATACCCATACCTGTTGGATTAATCTCTCTCGCTCTATCACTTCTGTAGAATGTTCTATCAAATAATTTGTTTATTTCAGTATTTGATATACCAATACCAGTGTTAGAGATTTCAATAGTAAAGTAATCTTGCTTGCCGTCCGTCTTAATCTCAATAGTTCCATCTTTCTTGTTGTATCTTATTGCATTCTCTATTACCACAAAGAGGACTTCTTTAATTTTGTTTTGATCAATATTTATTTTAGGCCAATGTATATCTTCGATAGGGAGGAAGACTGTAATGTTTGATTTCAGTATATCAATTCTAAGTTCATCAATTACTTCTTCAAGTAGAGGCAATACACTTGAGGATGACAGGTTTAGTATTTGTGAACCTAGTTGGATTTTGGAAATATCCTTCAGGTCATCCGCAACTCTCCTTAAGTGGTTGATCTGACTATTAACATCTTTTGTATTAATTTCTTTATTTGAATTATTAAGTTTACTTAATTCATTACTAATTCTGGTAATGGGTACTCTTAGATTGTGTTGGATTATATTTATGAACTTATCTTTAGTCTCACTTAGTTTTTCTAGTTCACGTTTAGATTTCTTCTCCATTTCATATGCATGTCTGATTTCTGAAGTTTGGTCAAGGATTATTTGGTTTAGGTTGCTATTTAGCTTGTCAGTACGATCAAGTCTAATTGTTATATTTTTAGTACTAGCTATTTCATTATTTATTGATTTCATCAGTAGTTTGCCAAGTGATAAATATAGAACTATGTTAACTATGTCTATTAAGTAGTTGTCCTTCCTAATAAAAAACATCTGTACCATTGCAAGTAGTATGAGTATATAAACTACAATTTTCTGGCTATCCGTCCTAAGGCTGAATGTATTGAAGTCAATTACCGAGAAGATAACTATAAAAAGAGATATAGGCAATATAAAAAGACTATACATATTGATTTCGTATATACCTGTCAGACTAGATACAAGACCAGTAATAGAGAAAGAAATCAAAAAGGCTAGTATTGCGATTGTGACAATTGAGATACCTTTTTTATACCATCCAATTTTACTCATAATAACAATCCTGAGAATTATTATTGCCTCGACAATAAATTTATATGCAATAATTTCTGTATTATCTATAACTTCACACGAGTTAATATCAAAGCCCACAATAGATTTTTTAAATAGTATGCTTAATACAAAAGGAGATATTAGAATTAGGTCGAACACCGACTGCCTTTTTGTATATGTATTACTATCAGATAAACATCTTAAGAAATGCATTGCTGATATAAAGAATAGGACGCTTACGAGATCTAGAGGTATCCAAGATAAGATTATCGTAAAATAATCAGTCGAGATCCAAGTTACTGTATCTAATACCAGCCATAAACACGATAGTGATGTGAATATAAAAAAGTGTAACGATAGACGTGACAATTTAGATTTGAATAAAACACTTAGCGATAGGGTTAGTGATATAAAAATAGGTATAAGATGCGAAAAGTATACAACGTCACCATATTCTATCGCACCAGTACAGTTATTCATGTTTTAGGTTAGGTTATCAGATTGGTATACTAATGTCCATTGAACTATTTTTTTAGCGAGGTATAATTGTTGTAATGGACAAAAGATCTATCTTTTTAATAAAACTATTCTTTTTGTTAATGTTATTGTCCGCAATAATCACATTCTATAATTTTGTAGTTGTAAAGAACTTTACTGTAATAGACTCAGTTAAAGATTTTAAATAATATGTCTTATTTTGGAGAATTGTCTGGTGTAATATCTTTGTTGGCATTTATTTTTTATTTTACATCGATAATTACTAAAAAGACGATACCAAGTAGGGTAACTTGGATGTCGCTAAGTATAATAGGGCTGCTAATTTTATTAAGTTCGTATTCAGCAGGACATACAAGCACTATATGGTTCCAACTGAGTTACCTTGTTGGACCATTTTTAATATTTCTTCTATCGATAAAATACGGGGAAGGAGGTTTTTCACGTGTAGATTTGTTGTGCCTATCTACATCATTTATAAGTATATGCCTCTGGCTCATCACAGATTTACCTGTAGTGGCATTAGTGCTTAATATACTCGCAGATTTTTTTGCCATTTTCCCCACGATCCATAAGAGTTACTTAAAGCCAGATACTGAATCTGCCTTACCTTGGATTATCACTTGCATAGCCAGTCTACTTGCCTTACTCTCTGTTGAAAATTGGATATTTATTGAGTATCTATATCCAATCTATATGGTGTTTTTCAATACCCTGATAGCCTTAATTATAGTTAGAAAAAAACTAGGGTCCTATCTTATTAAAGTTCTTGTCTAGATTTCTATTCTTGAACCAATCTTTTTCATATTTTTCATAGTCGCATGTCATTTCCTCTCCAATTTGTATGTCTTTGATTGCTCTATCTGCATCTGGAGTCGATTCTATATTAGGATTATCTGAGTGGTTGATAAAACGCTGGTCATCTGAACAAAGTACATACTTATTTTGCTTGTAGTCGATGTAAGAGAAGTCCATAAACCTGTTTTTGTTAAGTAGTGGCATACTATCAATCTCCTCATGGGTGTATGTCGGATCGAATCCTGGATCATAGCTCCATGTGATTGTACCACTTGGTATAAACTCATCAGCAAATAAGCCAATTCCATGATGACTGCTCTTATCTATTCTTGTTTTTACTTTTAACATTAAATATATGATAACATGAGTCGCATAATGAAACATGTCAACGTAAATAAGTTATATAAAGACATATATTCTTTTTGTGTTAAAAAGGGCTTGATAAGAGAGTTGAGTATTAGTCTTAGAAAAAGCGAGTCAGAGAGATTTGTAGAATCAGATATTCACAAAAGTGGCCTTAGTGTGCTAGATGCTGTGCATTGTTTGATTGACAAAGGAAGGACTATACCTCTTTTGGAGGAGATCAAAAAGACGGTCAGAAAAGGAGATTGTGTAATGGAGGCAGGACTGGGTACCGGTATATTATCATTCTATTCTTCACAAATGTCGAGAAAGGTTACTTCGTGTGAAATAAATAACGACGTATTTTTACTAGTTAATGGTGCAAGAGAATATCTGCAATTAAAGGGTTATGACCTAAGTAACTTATTCATATCAAAAATGGATGCTAGGAAGATAAAACTGGATGATATGATCGATGTACTGATAAGTGAGAATATTTACACAGGTATGTTTTTTGAGAAGCAAATAGACATTGTTAAAGCTTTAAGAAAAAAACTCAGAAAAGGTGGTGTTGTGATCCCGTCAGGTATAGAGTCCTCACTATCTCTATGTAATATAAATATCACTAATAGCCCGCAGACCTTCTTTGTTCTAAATGAGATTAAAGAAAGACCAAGTATTTTGAGTGGGTATGTTTTGTATGATTCAATAAATTTTCGCACCGTTAAAGTAAATAATGTTAATAAAAGAATAGTAGTAAAAATTAAGTCCTCTGGCTTAGTCAATTCTATATTAGTGTGTAGCGACGTACTTCTTCCATCAGGAAGAGTTATTGGTAGGGAGGATACCGACTTTATGAATAACGATATCGTAATTCCTCTGGATAAAGTAGTTGCTGTGCGTAGAGGTGATAATATACAAGTTACTATTAAATACAGTTACGGTTCTTCACCATCTGATGCTAAAATTATACTAAAGAAGCTGTGATATAATTATTCAATGCTACAGATACCATTTTGTAATTTTGACCCTTCAAAATTTTTGGTCATTTCTGATAATGTACCACCGCTTGTGTACTATTCACATATTCCTATTATAATAATATCACTCGTAATCGGTATTTTTGTATTTCTTAAGAATCGTAAGTCACTATCAAATAGATTGGTTTTGATTACAACCCTAACTTTCTCATTGTGGGTATTCATGGATTCAATATTTTGGGCAAGTAACAGGGGAGATATCATAATGTTTGTTTGGGCAATGCAAATACTTGTTGAACCACTTGTTCATGCCAGTGCATTATATCTGTTGTTCGTGTTACTTTACGGTAAAGATATGTCTTTTAAAAGTAAATTAGTAATATTTTTACTTTATTTACCTGTTATTATACTTACTCCAACAAAGTATTTTCTAACTTCATTTGATGTAGCTACATGTCTTAGTCAGGAGTCCGTATATTCATACTATACCTATATAATTGAGGCTATTTACTCTATATGGCTTGTTATAGTGGGTATTAATAGGTTCATTTCAGAGAAAAAAGTATCTATAAAGAAAGAAATTGCTTTCTTGACTATAGGTACACTTATAATGCTAATATCGTTTTCATGGGGAGCTATTACTGGAAGTTTTACAGAAGACTGGAATTTGGCTCAATACGGGCTTTTCGGAATGCCTATATTTATAAGTCTTCTGTCATACTCAATAGTTAGGTTTAAGTTATTTGATCTTAAGTTGGTAGGATCAAATGTGCTCGTTGTTGCATTGTGGGCTATGACTGCCTCGCTCTTATTTATACAAGACATCGGTATAAGTCATAAAGTAACTTGGATTACTTTGATAGTGTCAGTATTCTTTGGAATTATTTTGATAAGATCAGTTAAAAAAGAAATCCTCCAGCGAGAAAAGATAGAATCACTGGCGGAAGACCTAAAATTAGCCAATACGAGACTACTTAGTCTAGACAAACAGAAATCAGAGTTCGTATCAATAGCGACTCATCAACTAAGAGCTCCACTAACAGCTATGAAGGGATATACATCTCTAATTCTAGAAGGAGACTTTGGGGAGATAAACAAAGAGACAAAGCAAGCTGTAAGTAGAATATATGATTCAGCTAATACTCTAACTAACATTGTTAATGATTACCTAAACATATCAAGAATAGAGTTGGGAACTATGAAGTATGACTTTACAACTCTAGATCTAAAAGAGTTAGTTGATAACGTGATAGGGGAGTTGAGACCCAATCTAGAGAAGAAAGAGCTAAAGCTAAGCTTTACATCAACTCCAGAAGGCGTGAACACAAGATTCATGATACATGCTGATAAGGACAAGCTAAAGCAGGTTGTTGCTAATCTAGTTGATAATTCAATCAAATACACACCAAGGGGTGGTATAGACATATCAATAGTAAAGAACGTGTTAGAAAGAAAGATCACTCTAAGTATACGTGACACAGGTGTGGGTATATCAAAGGAGGTAATGCCAAAGCTGTTCGCTAAATTCACTAGAGCAGACAATGCCAACAAACAAAATATATACGGTACCGGTCTAGGGCTATACATTGCAAAACAAATAATTGATGCACATAAGGGACATATCAAAGCAATTTCAGACGGAGAAGGAAAAGGATCCACATTCTACGTAGTTTTCGACATGGAAGTCTAATATAGTGTGATATAATTTACATATCGATCGTTAACGATCCCATATGTTCATCGAAGATTCACAGTTGAATAAGTTCATAATTGATTCTAACTTAGTATCAAGATCTGATCTTGATATTGCCCAAAAAGAAGCAGACGAAAAAGGTATCAGACTTGGAGAGGTTCTGGTAAGTACAGGAAAGATAACCGAAGACAATCTACGTCGTATGCAGGCATATGTACTTGGAATACCATTCGTAGACCTTAAAGACAGAAAAATACCTTTTGATACGCTATCCCTAATACCAGAACCAGTAGCACGTACACATAACATAATTGCATTTAAGAAAGACGATACTACTCTTGAAGTAGCTATGCTTGATGTTGATGACCTATCAGCAATAGATTTCATTAAGAAAAAGGTAAACCTTAAGATTCTCCCAAGACTTACAGATGTAGAGTCAATGAAGAATGTTATCATCCAATATCAAAAAACTCTTAAAGCAGAGTTCGGAGATATAATCCAAAAAGAATCAGCCACACTTAAGACAATACAAGAAGAGTCAGGGAACCCTGCAACAGAGGAGGACCTAAAGAAGATAGCAGAGGATCTACCAGTGGTACGTATAGTAGATACACTTCTAAAGCATGCAATCATACAAGATGCATCAGATATACATATAGAGCCAATGGATGATCAGCTATTAGTAAGATACCGTATCGATGGGCTATTACACGATGCCATGGTTTTACCAAAGAATGCAGAAGCATCTATAACTGCACGTATAAAGGTATTGTCGAATCTAAAACTAGATGAAAAGAGACTACCACAAGACGGAAGATTTAAGATTGAGATGAATACAGAGAAGGTTAGTTTCCGTGTATCAATACTCCCAACATACTATGGAGAAAAGACCGTAATGAGACTACTTAGAGAGAGCGTATCTGGATTTACTCTAGAATACTTAGGATTTCATGGAGAAGGATTGGAGAGAATACACAATGCGACAAAGTTAACTACAGGAATGATACTAACAACAGGACCTACAGGTTCAGGTAAGACTACTACGCTATACACAATACTAGATATCCTAAACCAACCAGATGTAAACATTTCAACAATTGAAGATCCAGTAGAGTATCAGATGAAGAGAATCAATCAGACACAAGTTAAACCAGAAATTGGATTTACATTTGCTTCAGGACTAAGAACACTAGTTCGTCAGGATCCAGATATCATAATGGTGGGAGAGATCCGAGACAATGAGACAGCATCACTTGCAGTAAATGCTGCTCTAACTGGACACTTAGTGCTATCAACACTCCATACAAACTCAGCTGCAGGAGCAATACCAAGACTACTTGATATGAAGATAGAACCTTTTCTACTGGTATCTACAATCAACATAATCATTGCTCAGAGACTTGTAAGAAGACTGAGCGAAAAGAAAGAAAAATATTTCCTAACAAAGGAAGAAGTAGTCGCTCTTGGTAAAACTGTAGATCTAGACAGGGTATTAAAGACTCTAAAGGATGAAAAGATAGTGAACATAGATGATTGGACTAAAATTCCATTCTGGAAACCAGTCCCATCTAAAGAAGACGATGGATACAAGAGTCGAGTAGGTATACATGAAGTACTGAAGGTAACTCAGACTATAAAGGACTTGATCATAAAAGGCTCAACAAGTAGTGATATAGAGACTCAGGCTAAGAAGGAGGGAATGATTACAATGCTTGAGGATGGAATATTTAATGCGGTACAGGGTAATACAACAATAGAGGAAGTATTAAGAGTAATATCTGAATAGTATGTCACATTTCATATTCAAAGCTCGAAAATCTAATGGTGAGGTATACAAGGGAGAGAAGGATGCTTCTGATCGTTATGAATTGTACAAGATAATAAAGGAAGGGGGAGATGAAATAGTGGAGTACAAGGAGAGTTCATCAAGGTCCATAAAGAATATATCTATCGATCTTCCATTCATGCACTCCGTAAAGCCACAGGATAAAATTAATTTCGCTCGTAATCTTGGTTCTATGATTGTTGCAGGTCTAGCGCTATCAAGAGCTCTTTCTGTTATGGAGAGACAGACGAAGAACAAGGAATTAAAGAATATATTAATTAGCCTACAGAAAGAAATAGGTGAAGGTAAGACATTGAGCCAGGCAATGTCACAATTTAAAAAAGTATTCTCTCCAATATTCATTTCCATGGTATCTGCAGGGGAGCAGAGTGGTAATCTAGCTGAGTCCCTAAAGATCGTGGGGAATCAGATGGATAAGTCATATGCACTACAGAAGAGAATAAAGGGAGCGATGATGTATCCAAGCATAATCGTATTCGCAATGATTGTAGTTACTGTACTTATGCTTACCTTCATAGTACCTACTCTAATGAAGACATTTACAGAGCTCAAGGTAGAACTACCAGCATCAACCAAACTAGTATTGTTCGTAAGTAATGCATTGCGTGATCATGGACTACTAGTACTAGCTGCACTCATAGCCCTAACTGGTCTCATCTTCTATATCTCAAAGACTGTAAGAGGTAAGAGTCTAATACATTACTATGTTCTTAAGATACCAGTATTCGGTAATCTAATTAAAGAAGTAAATGCTGCAAGAACAGCAAGAACTCTAGCATCACTACTAACCTCAGGAGTTGATGTGGTTGAGTCGGTTAAGATAACTAAAGATGTCATACAAAACGTACACTATAAAGCGATACTAGATGAAGTACAGCAAGCAATTGAAAAAGGAGATCCAATATCAAAGATATTTACTGAAAATGAAAAATTCTATCCAATATTTCTAGGGGAGATGATAAGTGTAGGTGAGGAGACAGGTAAGATGGGGGAGATGCTACTTGGTGTTGCTGTATATTATGAAGACGATGTAGATCAAAAGACAAAAGATATGTCTACAATCATAGAACCATTCCTAATGGTATTTATAGGGGCAGCTGTAGGATTCTTTGCTGTGGCTATGATTTCTCCAATGTATTCATTGGTCAATGTAATATAATGTTTAATTCTTTTAAAAAAAGAGGATTCACACTAATAGAGACAGTTGTCTCTGTTGGAGTATTCCTTGTGATAGCTACTGCAAGCTATCAAGCATATCTAGGATTGTTCGCTCTAATCAATCAGAATCAATACAAGATAATTGCATTAAATCTTGCTAATGAACAATTTGAGATAATAAGGAACCTTTCATATACAGATGTCGGAATTCCCGGAGGAGTACCTAATGGTAAGATACCTCATATACAGAATCTAACTAGAAGTAATATTTCTTTTGTAGTAACTACAACAATACGAAACGTAGATTTACCATTCGATGGACAGATAGGGAGTACAACAAATGACCTGTCACCAGCTGATAACAAATCTGTAGAAGTAGAGGTTAATTGTCCTACATGTAAGAACTTTACTCCAATAACATTAACAACTAGGGTAGCGCCAAAGAACCTAGAGACCGCATCGACCAATGGAGCACTCTTCGTTAAAGTCTTTGATTCCAATGGAGTGCCAGTACCAGATGCTAGTGTAACTATTGTTAACAATAGCGTTACACCAAATATATTAATTAATGATGTCACTGATAACGATGGGCTACTGCAAGTAGTAGATGCATCACCAAGTGCTGATAGCTATCAGATAACGGTAACAAAGAGTGGATACTCAACTGACAGGACATATGCAGTAACAGGAGGTAATCCAAGTCCAACTAAACCACATGCAACCGTTATCATTCAACAACTAACTCAAATTAGTTTTTCAATTGATAGGCTATCATCATTAACCATATCAAGTGTAACTCCAGAGTGTACGGTAATACCTAGTATGGATTTTAATCTGACAGGAGAAAAAAAGATTGGATTAAATCTAGCTAAGTATTCACAAGATTTAATAACTAATGCATCTGGCGAATATTCAAGTTCTGGTATCGAATGGGATTCATATACCATACGAGGTATAGATGGTAGTTATGATGTCATTGGACTAAACCCACTTAATCCAATAGATGTAGGACCAAATACAAATCAGAGTATAAACGTAATTGTCGCACCTAAGGATGCTAATAGACTTCTTGTGACAGTTAAGGATGGAGCAACGCAATTACCAATATCAGATGCAGAGGTGACTATAACAAGGAATTCATTCTCAGACACAGCAATTACTGGCAGGGGATATATCAATCAGACAGATTGGTCGGGTGGAGATAGTCAAATTATATATACAGATAAAACTAGATATTTTAGTGATGATGGAAATATAGATGTAACAAGTCCAAATGGGGAGGTGAAGTTAAAGAATGCTTTCGGAGAATATAACCTAAATGGAGTTATTGAGTCATCAACTATAGATACGGGATATATAAGTAATTTCTATAACCTAATCTGGAGTCCTAATGATCAACCAGTAACTAGTGGTGCTAATAGCGTGAGGTTTCAATTCGCAACAAATGCTACTTCATCAACTACAACGTGGGCATACAAAGGACCAGACGGAACATCAGGTACATACTATACTTCACCAAACTCCGTAATATCTTCTGCTCACAATGGAGATAGATATGCTAGGTACAAGATATTCTTAAGCTCACAAAGTACAACAACTACACCTAATATTTCAGACGTATCATTCACAGTTACTTCCTCATGTACTCCACCAGGACAAGTGATATTCTCAGGACTATCAGCAGGAAGCTATCATATAGAGGTAGTAAAAGATGGATATACAACAGCATCAGCTGATGTGGATGTTAGTGCATCATGGCAAGAAAGTGAGATAATACTTACACCATAATGAAAATATACTATACAAAAGGATTTACATTAGCAGAGATAGTTGTTGTTACTGCAATTGTAGGAATTATTGCAGTTGCAGTTGGAAGTTTCCAAAGAGATGTATTTGTTAATAACAAATACTCACAAGACTCACTTACAAGTGCGCAGGATGCAAGAAATGTTCTACGTGTTATGGTCCGAGAATTAAGAACAGCATCACCAGGAAACGATGGATCATTCGCAATACAAACAGCAGCAACAAATACCATTACTTTCTATAGCGATACAGATACTGACGGATTAAAAGAAAAAATCAGATACTATATCGCAACCACAACCCTAAAGAGGGGAAGTATAAAGCCAAGTGGTAATCCACTAACGTATAACTCAGCCAATGAGACATTCAGTACTCTTGCATACAATGTTAAGAATGCTACTTCAAGTCCTTTATTTGAATATTATGATAGCAACTATGCAGGTACTAGTAGTCCTCTCACACAACCTATAACAGTAACAAATGCACATCTAGTAAAGATCAATCTAATGATCGATGCCGATCCGAATAAGTCTCCAGTAATCAGAACATATACCACACAAGTAAATTTTAGAAATTTAAAAGATAATTTATGAAAAAAGGATTTATTTTAGTAAACGTTCTGGTCTTTGGAGTCATAGCTATGGTTGTTACATCAGCCTTAGTTAATTGGGGAGGAAGTATGCTTAAGAGTACAAGACAGCTAACAGCTAGAGAACAAGCGATGCAGATAGCTGAAGCTGGAGTTGATTACTATAGATGGCATCTTGCTCATGCATCAAATGACTATAAAGATGGAAATGCAACTACTACAAATGGTCCATTCATTCATGATTTTGAGGACAAGGATGGTAATGTAATTGGTCAGTTTGCTCTAACTATCACACCTCCATTGGTAGGTTCTACTTTGATTAAGATAAAGTCGAAGGGAACTGTAATATCAGACCCATCTGTATCTAGAACACTGCAAGTATCACTCGCTATACCATCATTTGCAAAGTTTGCTGTAGTAGCAAATGATATTATGAACTTCGGAGTTGGTACTGAGGTATTCGGTCCAATACATTCAAATGACGGAATACATTTTGATGGACTGGCACATAACGTAATTACTAGTGCGAAGACTAAATATATTGATACAGATCAGAGTAGTAACTGGTATCAGTTCGGAGTATATACAACTCTTAATCCTTCAGAATTGAATAACGATACAACACCACCTGCAGTTGTACCTAGTAGACCAGATGTGTTTATGGCAGGTAGACAGTTTCCAGTAGCTGTAGTTGATTTCACAGGTATAACAACAGATTTGTCTTCAATGAAAGCAAATGCAATATCTGGTGGTAAGTACTATGCCGCATCAGGCGCACAGGGATATCATATTGTACTTAAGACGAATGATACATTCGATATTTACAGAGTTAACTCTCTTAGATCAGCTCCAGTTAATTGTAATAACTCGCAGAGTGAGACAGGGTGGGGAGTGTGGAGTATAAACAATACAGGAGGTGCACAGACGTTCATTGAGAACTCAGCAATACCAGCAAATGGAATTGTGTTTGTTGAGGATCACGTATGGGTAGATGGTGATATTAATTCAGCGAGAGTAACAATTGCAGCCGGTAAGTTTCCAGATAGTCCATCAACATGGAAGAATATTATCATAAATGACGATCTGCTATATACCAACTATGACGGACAGGATGCAATAGCTCTAATTGCTCAGGGTAATATTACAACCGGGCTATACAACGACTTTGATGGTGATGAGAATCTAAGAATAGATGCCGCCCTTATGGCACAGAACGGTCGTGCCGGAAGGTATTACTATTCAAGCAACTGCGGTTCTACACATAAGGAGAACAAGCTTACACTCTACGGAATGATTGGTACTAACAAGAGATATGGTTTTGCTTGGGGTAGTGCAGCTTCAATATCATCAGGATACACCATACGTGAGATCATATATGATGGAAACCTGCTATACGCTCCACCACCAAGCTTCCCGTTAACATCAAATCAATATACTACTTTGTCATGGGAAGAGGTTAAATAGTCGTGATATAATGATTGCATGAAAAAAAGAATAATAGTTGGTAACTGGAAGATGAATCCGATATCGCTTGATTTGGCAAAAAAGCTATTTAAATCTACTAAAAGTACTGCAGATAAATTAAATTCAGTTAAGGTGATCGTATGTCCACCATTTGTATATATTCCGAGTTTAGTTAAGACAATATCTTCAGTATCTATAGGGGCACAGAATGTAAATGCAGAAGGACAAGGATCATTCACTGGAGAAGTTAGTCCACTAATGCTTAAAGATCTAGGAGTATCTCATGTTATCGTCGGTCACTCAGAGAGACGTAAGATGGGGGAGACAGACGAAAACATATCAAACAAGGTTCAAGCTCTACTTGAACAAGATATTAGTCCAATATTGTGTATTGGAGAGAAAGAGAGAAATGAGGATGGAAGTCATTTAGAGTTTCTAAAGGAGCAGATAAAGAATTCTTTGAATAAGGTTAATAAGAAGAATATTGATAAATTAATCGTTGCCTATGAACCAATATGGGCAATTGGAGCAAAAGAAGCTATGAATTCTTCAGAGATATATGAGACATCAATATTCATCAAGAAAGTGCTCTCAGATATATATGGTCATGATCTAGCTGTATCTACTCCAATACTATATGGTGGATCAGTAAACTTTAGAAATGCTTTAGAAATATTTGAGAAAGGACAAGTAGATGGACTATTAATTGGACGTGAGAGTGTTAATCCACCAAGTTTTGTTGAATTACTAAAAACTGTAGATATTGCCTAATATGAAAAGTATAAAAGAAGTAGAGAATTTAAATGGAGTTAAGGTTCTAGTTAGACTAGATTTGAATGTACCAGTAGAGAATGGTCGTATAGTAGACGACTTTAGAATACGTAAAGCTATACCACTAATTAAGTATCTATATGACGGTGGTGCCAATGTTATCCTAATGAGTCATATCGAGACAAAGGATAATCCGACTCTGGAACCAGTTGCCAAACATCTTTCTACACTAGGTGTTAATTGTCATTTTGAGAAGAACTATAGAAAAGTACTCGGTAGTAATGAAAGGGTAATACTTCTAGAAAATATACGTGTAAATGAAGGGGAGAAGAAGAATGATAGGCAGTTTGCTAAAGAATTAGCATCACTTGCTGATATTTATGTTAATGAAGCATTTTCTGTATCTCATAGAGAGCATGCTTCTGTATGCGCTATAACTGAATTCATTCCAAGTTATATCGGCTTTCAGTTTGAAGAGGAGATAAGGCATTTAAGTTTGGCGTTCAAGCCAGAACATCCATTCCTCTTCATCCTAGGCGGAGCGAAGTTTGAGACTAAGATACCTCTAGTTGATAAGTTTATAGACTCAGTAGATACAATGTTTGTCGGTGGAGCTTTAGCTAATGATTTCCTAAGAGAGAAAGGGATTGATATTGGTGACTCTCTGGTTTCTGATAATAGGATTGATTTAAGTAGATATTTGGATAACAAAAAGATTCTTCTCCCTCTAGATACAGTTCTTAAGGGTACCGCAATTATGGATGTAGGAGTAAAGACTGTAGATATGTTGAGAGAGGAGATTGCTAAAGCTAAGTTTATACTATGTAATGGTCCACTTGGTGCTTATGAATTAGGATACAAGCAACCTACATTAGAATTGTCTAGAATGTTAGCTGATGCAACTAAGAACGGAGTTAAGACAATAGTTGGTGGAGGAGATACTCTAGCTGCTATTGCAGAGTTAAAACTTGAAGATTCATTTACCTTTGTATCTACAGGTGGAGGAGCAATGCTTGATTATCTAGCAAAGGGTACGTTACCGGGGATAGAGGCGATGGGGAGGGGTAATTAACCTACTTTGTGTTTGTTGTGTTGCGTGATATATTCATTCTCGGAATGAACGAATCACCAACTGCAATTAAACCAGAGGACAAGTGGTATGTGGCTAATGGCGTCACAACTGCACACTGCAAATATGAATGCGACCACCCACAACCCTTTGCCGAGCCAGACGCAAGCAAAATGTATTGCGGACACTGCAACAGTAAAGGTAGAGGCCTGGTTGAAATGATACCAGGCAACCCAGAAGAATAGCTGTCTTGAATCACGCCCACCAACAAATGTTCGGTGGGTGATTTTGTTATAAACTCTCTACAATCTTTCTCGCATTTCCCTCAAAATCCTTTTTATCACCTTCTACCTCTCTATTAGGGAATACCCATATATGAGCATGATGTACTTCGTCCCCCACAATGCGGCTTAGAATGAAGTCAGTATTAAAAGCTCTTCTTTGAGCTAAAGCTATTTTTTTAGCTATTTCAAAATACTTTGAAGTATTAGGAACATCCCATACCCATCTGTAGTGTTGTTTAGGTATAACTTGAACATGTCCTGGAGATTGAGGATTGATATCTAGAAAGGCAATGAAGTCATTATCCTCATATACCACGTTAGCAGGTATCTCTTTCTTAGCAATTTTGCAAAATATACAGTTTTCCATGGATAAAAGTATATCATAGTAGCAATAGACAACCAGTTAGTAACCAGAGTATACTAGCAACAAATGAAAAAAGTATTTTTTAATATAGAAAATGTAATTGCATATGTACTAGGATATATAATTAAGTATCTACCAAGATACATTAAGTTTAATCTATATGTAATTCTAGTTAAGATGTCTTGGAAATTCCCATTACGAGTCAGAGTTCTGCTATCACCATTCTTTATGGAACTAGGTAGAATATCGCTAGATAATGGTGGTCCATTCTGGATCAAGAAGAATTTTGAAGGATTCGTTATGAAATTAGATATATCAGAAAAGACACAAAGAAATCTCTTTTTCATGAAAGTATATGAGGAATCATTAACTAAATTTATCCGTAAACAAATACATAATGGTGATAGATTCATAGATATTGGAGCTAATGTTGGGTATTACACAATGCTCTCATCATCTTTGGGTACTAATACAATATCTTGTGAGCCAGAAAAAGGTAACTTTAATTTACTAAGTAACAACAGCCAACTTAATGGTTTTAAACCAAACTTAAGAAATATCGCTATTGGTAGTAAAAAGGGGAATATGACATTACATATCAATCCACTTAATCATGGAGGTAATAGTCTACTACCATTCTTAAATTACAAAACAGGAATACATGGATACAGTAGAGAGGATGTAGAGAAAAAATTTGGGAGAGAGAACCTGGAACAAGAGGTATTGGTGGATACAATAGATAGTTTGGTAGGTAGTCAAAATATTAAGGTTATAAAAATAGATGTCGAAGGGTTTGAGTCTGATGTAATTTTTGGAATGGTAGAAACTCTAAAAAACAAAAGAGTGAGTTATATAATCTGTGAGCTATCAAATATAGAGACTAGAAATTCAATTATAGATATGATGGATAGGGTATATGGATACAGTGTAAATACGGTTGATAATGATGGTAATCTAGTTTCAGGAGACAAGGGAAGGGATTTGGTGTTTGCGGTAAGGTAGAAGTATTTAAATGATATACTTACCTCCATGCCAAAATACTCAGTCAGAGAGAGAATAGATGGAGATATAGTCGACAATCTACTTTTCTATAGAGGCATAAAGACTAAAGAGGACAAGGACAACTTCCTCAACCCAAACTACGATAATCATATACATGATCCATTCCTACTAAAAGATGCAAAGAAAGCAGCAGAGAGGATTGTAAGGGCAATAGAGGGGAATGAAAAGATAGTTATATACAGCGATTACGATGCTGATGGTATACCAGCTGGAGTGGTATTTCATGATTTCTTTAAAAAGATAAATTTTAATAATTTTACAAACTATATCCCGCATAGACATGATGAGGGATTTGGACTAAATACTGATGCCGTAGATATTTTTGCTAAGGACGGAGTTAGTCTACTAGTTACTCTCGATTGTGGTATTTCAGACACAGAGGCAGTGAAGAAAGCAAAAGAGAATGGTATAGACGTTATCATCACCGACCATCATGAACCACATGACGAAGTGCCAGATGCATATGCAATAGTGGATCATAAGCAAAAAGGTTGTGAGTATCCAGAAAAGATACTTTGTGGTTCTGGTGTTGGATTTAAATTAATACAAGCAATACTTAAGGTTAATAGGTTTGGATTGAAGGAGGGACATGAAAAATGGCTACTTGATATGGTAGGCCTTGCAACACTCTCTGATATGGTACCGCTTGTAGGAGAGAACAGAGCATTAGCACATTTTGGACTAAGGGTACTTAAGATGAGTCCTAGAAAAGGATTAGTTAGATTACTAAATCATTTAAAAATAGATCAAAGATATATTACTGAGGATGATATTGGTTTTATGATTACACCTAGAATTAATGCAGCATCAAGAATGGGAGTACCAATGGATGCATTTAAGCTACTTTCAACAAATGATGATATAGAGGCACATGAATATGTAAAACATTTGGATGGAATAAATACAGAGAGAAAGACTAAGGTAGCTCAGTTGGTGAAGGAGATAAAGAAAGTAATAAATGAGAGACATAAGGATGACCCTAGAAACGTTATAGTTATAGGCAATCCAGAATGGAGACCATCACTACTTGGTTTAGTTGCTAATAGCTTGGCTGAGGAATATGGTAAACCGGCATTTCTATGGGGGAGAGATGGAGATGGGATTATAAAAGGATCATGTAGATCTGGAGGAACAGTAAGTGTTGTAGATATTATGAAGAAAGCACCTGTGGGAACAATGCTTCAGTACGGAGGACATAGTGCATCAGGAGGATTTGCTGTATCTAATGATGATATACATCATCTAGATGATAGATTGAATGAAGGATTTAAACTCCTTGCACAAGATGATGTTATTGCAGAAGTGAAGTATATAGATATGGAATTAACATTAGATAATGTTGATTGGAGTACATATAATGCAATAGATAGGCTATCTCCATTTGGTACTGGTAATGAAAAACCAATATTTATCTTTAGAGACATATGTATTTCGAATATAAAGGAATTCGGTAAAGAGAAGAATCATTTAGAATTACAATTCAAGAAAACAAATGGAAGCATAGTTAATGCTATTGGTTTCTTTATGACTATGGATACATTCAAAAACAGAGTTGGTAATGCTCTAAAGGTGGGGGATAGTATGGATTTAATTGCTTGTATGGAAAAATCTATGTTTAGAGGGAGGCCAGAGCTAAGATTAAGAATTGTTGATATAATATAGAAATGATAACAATCTTTACAGACGGAGCATCTAGAGGAAATCCAGGAAGAGGTGGCTGGGGGTCTGTTGTCGTAACTGACAATATCGTTACAGAACTAGGAGGGAGAGAGGATAATACTACTAATAACAGAATGGAACTTTCTGCAGCTATCAATGGCCTAAATGCTGTTTTATCTAGTGAAGAAATAGTATTAAATACTGATTCATCATATGTGATAAATGGAATTACAAAGTGGGTAAATGGTTGGATTCGTAATGGATGGGTTACTAAGACTAAAGAGGAGGTGTCTAACAGAGACTTATGGCAGAAACTAGTATCAGCAAGTGAGGGAAAGAAAATATCATGGAACTATGTAGGAGGACATTCAGGAATACTTGGTAATGAGAGATGTGATGTTATAGCAACAAGTTTCGCAGATGACGAACCAACAGAACTATATAACGGTCCATTCTCTAAATATCACACTCAAAATATACTAGACCTATCAAAAGTAGTTGAGAAGGCTAATAAGAAGAGTCATTCTAAAGCAGTAGCATATTCATATGTAAGTATGGTTGATGGAAAGATAGAGATACATAAGACATGGGCAGAATGTGAGGGTAGAGTTAAGGGAAAGAAGGCAAAATTCAAGAAAGCTATTTCAAGCGATCATGAAAGGGAGATTATTGCTGAGTTTACTAAAGCTAGCTAGATAAAATCTAAATAAAAATTTCATAAAGATTTTATTAAAACTTTATACGGATTTCATCTCGTTTTGATATTGTATTTAAGTGAATACAAATCAAAAAATAAATATAGTAGTTATATCAATATTAATTATCATTTTAATATTTAGATTTTGGTCTGTATTCCACAGTGATGACAGGGAAGGGATTGTTTCAAGGTATGCAGGTAAGGAAGTTGAAGTGTACGGGGTAATATCTAATGAACCACAGACTAAAGATTTCTCTAGGGTATTTGTGGTAAATACTGAGAGTATTAATGGTGAGGAAATAAATATATACATAAAGGTATCGGTTGATAGGTACTTGGAATATCAATACGGCCAGAGACTTAAGATTGTAGGTAAATCAATCGCACCATTTAACTTCAAGAGTAATGGTGGAAGAACCTTTGATTACATTAACTTTCTTTTGAAAGATGGTATATATTTTGAGTTAAGGAAGCCTAGTATAGAAGTCATTGATACTAAGACTGGTAATGATGTCTCAGGTATTTTGTTTAAATTGAAGCAAAGATTTTTGCAAAATATTAAGAGAGTACTCGGTGAACCACACGCCGCTCTAGCCGGAGGGCTAGTAGTTGGAGAGAAGAGTGCTTTGGGAAAGGATCTGATAGATGACTTTAGAAAAGTAGGACTAATACATATCGTTGTTCTGTCTGGATATAACATTACGATAGTTGCTGATTCCATTCGTAGAATATTGTCTTTTCTGCCAAGAAATATTGGTATAGGTTTAGGTGGAATGGGGATAGTGGCATTCGGTATATTAGTTGGTGGCGGAGCAACCGTAGTCCGTTCCTGTATTATGGCAACTATAGCTATACTCGCCAGTCTACTTCGAAAAGACTATAACGTAGGCAAAGCGCTATTCATTGCAGGTATACTAATGCTCATACAAAATCCATATATTCTGCTATACGATCCATCGTTCCAGCTATCATTCCTTGCAACACTTGGATTAATAATACTTTCTTCGCCAATTGAGAAGAGAATTCAATTTATTACTGAAAAATTTGGTATTAGAGGATTAGTTGCATCAACTCTCGCTACACAAGTATTTGTTTCGCCATACATATTGTATATGATGGGGCAGTTGTCTGTGATTGGAATAGTGGTAAATATATTAGTATTACCAATCATTCCACTCACAATGCTATTCGTAACTCTTACAGGTATTATAGGATTCATCTCGATATCTATATCAAAGATATTTGCTTGGATATCTTTCGTACTGCTGTCCTATGAGCTATTTATGGTAAAGACATTTGCAAAAATACCTTTTGCAGCAATTAATATACCTAAGTTTTCATTCTGGATAGTTACCGGTTTCTACCTAAGCTATTTCGTAGCATTAGTGAAATTACCTACAACCTTGTCCCAGTTTAGATTCAAGAAGAAATCCTCAACATAGTTCTTCTTACCAGATGGTGCATAGTCCATAACGTATGAATGTTCCCACATATCAAGAGCAATTAATATGTCTACTTCAGGAAGGTGGCCAATATGCTGTTCATCAACCCAATACTGAATCAATCTATCAGTCTTTCTGTCATAACCAAGCATGGCCCAACCAATACCACGAGTTGTAGCTAGATTCTTAAAGATAGTAATGAAGTTATCAAAACTTCCAGCCATATCAACTATCTTTTTGTATAGCTCGCTACTTTCATCTAGTGCCTTGTATCCTCCTTCAAGTAGAGAGAAATATATTTCATGATTCCTCATTCCTCCGAATTCAAATCCTTGCCGTCTATATGCTTCTCTACGTGCATATTCTGGGTTTGTCTGATTCTCTACTATCTCATGTATTGTGTTTAGGTTGTTAACGTATCCAGAGTATAGCTTTAGATGTTCCTCAATAGTTTTCTTAGAGATTCCTTTTAATTCTCCGATATTAAACTGTAATTCATTAAATTTTTTCATATAAACATTCTATCATGAAAAGAAAAATACAAATCTCTATATTAATCTTTACTTTAGCTACCACACTACTTGGTATTTATGTATATAAGTGGGAATACAGGGAAGAGAGGCTTGAGGTTAACTTCCTGAGTCTAAACAAAGGCAGATCAATATTTATTAGGACTTCAGACAACAAGACAATCCTCTATGGTGGAGGACAGAATTCACAAACTATAGCGGAGATAACGAGACTAATGCCTTTCTATGACAGGAGAATCGATTATGTAGTCATACCAAGTGCTACTGCAGCACAAATTGGTGGACTCATAGAAATACTGGAGAGACATGATATTGGGGAGGTTATAAAGCCAAGTACTATGTCTACAAGCACAGTATTAACTCAGTTAATGAAGACAATACAAAAGAACAAGATACATGTAGTTGAGGTTAACAAGGGAGATACGATTGATATCGGTAAGATGCGAATACAAATACTTTTTCCATATGAAGTTTTTAAGTACAACAAAACAAGTTTGCCTGAATTGGGGGTACGGATAGATTATCAAAATACTAATCTGTACTTAATGGGTAATCTCTCTAAAACAATACAAAAGAGTATATCTAAAGAGATTGAAGATGATATGGAATCTATACTTGAGCTATATAACAGTGGGATAGAGTCAAAGGTGTCTAAGAATCTTGTTGAGGTTATCGAACCTAAGTATATATTTACTACAAAAGAAAAATCCATCCGTTTTGTGTCGGATGGATTTTTCTGGAGTAGATGACTATATAATTCCTGCTTTCTTTAGAGTTATAAATGCTCCTCTCTTCTGTATTGTCTTTAGTGCTCTTGTTGAAATATTAAGGATAAATGATTTCTTAAGCTCAGGAACATAAATCTTCTTCTTTTGAAGATTAACGTACTTACGTACCATTCCTGTAGGGTTAAACTGAGTAGCACGTGTAGCGTTTGAATATCCGCCAGCTACCATTGAACTTCTTTTTGTTATTGCGCAAGCTTTAGCCATAGTGATAGTATGCTATCATAATAAATATATTAAGCAAGTGCTATGAACGATTCAATCTTCATTTTTCAAATAGCTATACTAATAATGTCAGTGGTAGTACATGAACTTTCTCATGGTTATATGGCTGATCTTTTAGGTGATCCTACACCTAGATTGCAGGGGAGATTGACCCTAAATCCTTTAAAACACCTAGAACTATTTGGTTCATTCATTGTGCCTATAATCACATCATTAGCAGGTTTTACATTTGGATGGGCTAAGCCAGTACAGTGGAATCCATATAACGTAAAGAACAAGAGATGGGGAGAGTTAGCTATAGCTATCGCTGGACCAGTATCAAATATTGTCATAGCTACAGTATTTGGTTTGCTAATTAGATTGTACGGATCACTATTATCTGATTCCTTTATATACATATCTACTTACGTAATCATAATCAATATCGTTCTAGCTGTATTCAATATGATCCCATTACCACCACTTGATGGATCTAAGGTATTGTTTGCGATTCTGCCAAGAAAACTAATTTGGATTAGGGAGGTGATAGAGATATACTCGATACTGTTGTTCTTGATAGTCGTTTTCTTCATTTGGGAACTGGTAGCACCTATCATTCCATTTATCTTCAAAGCTATAACAGGAATATCATTTTAAGTATATAATTTAATAATTATGACATTACCTATAATAACTATCACATATATATCTTCATTAATATTATTTCTAATTAGCTCATTAATTTTATTAGGTATTTGTAAACTATTTAGAATAAAAGAAATATCATATAAAAAAGTAGTACTTATTAATTTATTAGGAGCCCCTTTAAATTTATTTGCATTTCTTTTTTTAATTAAAGATCCTTTTGTATATATATCTACAATTGGGGCAGCTTACTTCATATTTTATTTATATTTTAAAAAATATTATCAAGTTTCTTGGATAAAAAGTTTTTTACTTTATATCACCAATAACATACTTGGAATATTAATCCTAACAGCTATTGTTATGTCAGTTAGATTGTTTATTTTTCAGCCTTTTGTGGTATCTGGTAATTCTATGACACCAAATATTAATGATGGGGAATATCTCGTTATTAAAATATTTTTAAATAATTATAAGAGAAATGATGTTGTTGTGTTTAAAAATATCTACGGGGTTTATTTTGTAAATCGTATCGTTGGTTTACCAGGCGAAAAGCTAAAGATAGAGAATGGACAGCTATACATCAACGAACTCTTGGTTGAGGACAAGTATTTATCAACCCCAATCCCTGCAGAGCTAGTTGTTGATTTAAAAGAAGGGGAGTACTTTGTTCTAGGAGACAATTCAGCTGCTAGTTTGGATTCAAAGACTCTTGGTCCGGTTAATATTAAAGATATTGTCGGTAAGGTCATTCTTAGATAAATAATTGCCTTTTCCCATATTTGTGATAGAGTAACCCCACGTCCAAAAACGTATAGAGGTGAGTAACCGCTCGGTGAAAACAATCAACTCTAGACATATTTGGGTAAATTATTAAGTTTTAAATAAATAACATTTAAGAATGCCAACAATTAATCAGCTTGTGCGTAAGAATCGTAAGAAATTTATCAGAAAGACAAAGTCAGTAGCTCTAACACGAACTTTCAATAGTATTGAGAATCGTCCTAGCTTCTTTCCATCTCCATTTAAGAGAGGAGTTTGTATAAAGGTTACAACAAAGACACCTAAGAAGCCTAACTCAGCTATCCGTAAGATTGCCCGTGTAAGACTATCAAATGGTCTTGAAGTTACAGCTTACATCCCAGGAGAAGGACATAACCTACAGGAACACTCAGTGGTACTACTAAGAGGAGGACGTGTAAAGGACGTAGGACTAAGATACACAGTTGTTCGCGGAGTTCTAGATGCAGCTGGAGTAGAGAAGAGAAGAAAGGGTCGAAGTCAATACGGAAACAAGAAGCCAAAGGCAGCTAAGGTTTAATGTTAAATTACTAAAATATTAAAATATCACTATGAGAAGAAGAATAAAGAACAAGCATCCATTAAAACCTGAACCTGTTTTTGAATCCGTAAAGGTTTCAAAGCTAATTAACTATGTTATGGACTCAGGAAAGAAGGCTACAGCTAGAAAGGTTGTATACGATTGTTTTGAGATAATAAAGGAAAAGGCTAAGACAGATAACGCTCTTGAAGTATTCGAGACAGCTCTAAAGAACACTATGCCAGCAATGGAAGTACGTGCTAGACGTGTTGGAGGTGCTAACTATCAAGTTCCTCGTGAAGTTCGTCCAGAGAGACAGAGAGCCCTATCAATGAAGTGGATAGTTCTAGCTGCTCGTTCAAAGAAAGGTAAGCCAATGGCAGAAAAACTAGCAGAAGAAATATTTGCAGCATCAAAGAACGAAGGAGAAGCAGTAAAGAAGAGAGAGAATACACACAAGATGGCAGAGGCAAACAAGGCATTCGCTCACTTTGCTTGGTAATACCAAAAATACTATATTAAAAATACCTTTGAAGTTTCAATCTGAAACCTCAAAGGTATTTTTATTTAACTTGGTATTCCAGATTGGAATACCAAGTTCTGAGGCGTCAAATTGGCACCTCAGAGATACTTCAACTTGAGATTGCAAATTGCAATATCAAGTTTGAGGCTGCAATTTGCAGCCTCAAACAGGAACATTAACTCGATTATACTTTCCTTTTCGAAAGGAGAACTGATGCTTCTTAATATCACTACCAATCATCTTCTTTTCTTCAGCACTAAAAATATCTTTTTTGCTATGATAACTATGACCAAATATACCCTCGACACTCCTCGATCCTTTCTTAAAAAATATTTGTCCAAGTTTTCCATTAATGATAGCAAAACACCAATTGAACGTATCCTCTGTTATTTTCGAAGATTTCTTACTCATTTGTTAGTATTTTAACAAATTTCCGTAACGAATCAAAAGTTATCCCCACGAAATGAAATCTGGATAAAATTTTTGTATTTTTTAGTATTGATATTACTATCACATTTGTCATAATTCTTACATGAAAGAAGAGAAAGAATTAAGTACAATTCCGTCTGAAATAATAGAGAAGCGAATATTTATAATTCGCGGACAGAAAGTGATGCTGGACTTTGTTTTGGCCGAGTTATACCAAGTTAAAACTGGTAACTTAAACCTGGCTGTTAAGCGTAATATGGACAGATTTCCAGAGGATTTTATGTTTCAGCTTACTCAAGTTGAGTTGGATTCTTTGAGATTGCAAATTGCAATCTCAAAGGGGGGACGTAGATACTTGCCATACGCATTCACCGAACTCGGAGTCGGTATGCTTTCCTCAGTACTTAAGAGTGATAGGGCGGTACAGATGAATATATTCATAATCAGAGCATTCGCTAAACTCAGAGAAATGCTATCTACCCACAAGGATCTGGCTATAAAGATGGAAGAATTGGAGAAAAACCAAGAAGATCAAGGTAAGGACATAGCTACAATATATGATTTTATAAAGAGACTGCTAGACGAACCTATAAAGAAAAGTAATAAAATTGGGTTTAACTCATAACAAATTTTGCATTTTATCCCAATTTAAGGTAATCTAACTGTTACTTCTTATTATATTAATTTAATTTATGCAAAGAGACTATCCACTAGAAAAAGTTCGTAACTTCGGAATCATTGCCCATATTGATGCAGGTAAGACTACTACATCAGAACGTATTCTGTATTACACAGGTATGATCCATAAGATTGGAGAGGTGCATGACGGAGCGACAACTACTGACTGGATGGAACAGGAGAGAGAGCGTGGTATTACAATTACCGCAGCTGCTATTACTTGTTTCTGGAACCCTTCATACATGCCTAAGACAGATACTTCAAAGAAAGTACGTTTTAACGTTATCGATACTCCAGGACACATCGACTTTACAGTAGAGGTGAAGCGTTCACTACGTGTTCTAGACGGAGCTGTTGTGGTGTTTGACGGAGTAGCCGGAGTAGAGCCTCAATCAGAGACAAACTGGAGATATGCAGATGAAAGTAATGTGCCTCGTCTTTGTTTCATTAACAAAATGGACAGAATGGGAGCATCATTTGAGAAATCATATGCATCTATTCTAGAGAGACTAAACAAGAAGGCAGTAAGATTCCAAATCCCAGTTGGAACAGAAGGAGATCATGAAGGAGTTGTAGATCTTCTAAAGATGAAGGCATATTTCTTTGACGGAGAGAAGGGTATTAACATCATCGAGAAGGAAATCCCTGAGAACCTACTAGCTGATGCTAAGAAATATCATGCTGAACTAGTTGAGAAGGCAGTTGAGCATAACGATGTTCTAATGCAACAGTACCTAGATGGAAAGGAGATACCAGTAGATGTTCTAAAGACAGAAATCAGAAAACTAGTTATCGACAACAAGATGTTCCCAGTATTCACTGGATCAGCTCTAAAGAACGTTGGAGTTCAGCTAGTACTAGATGCTGTTGTTGACTATCTACCAGCTCCTACAGATATTAAGGCTGTTAGAGGAACAGATCCTAATACGGGAGAAGAGATATTCCGTGGACCTTCTGACGAAGAGCCATTTGCAGCTCTAGCATTTAAATTACAAAACGATCCATTCGTAGGTCAGCTTACATTCTTCCGTGTATATTCTGGAACAATTGAATCAGGAACATACATTTACAACTCGACAACTGGAAAGAAGGAGAGATTAGGACGTATAGTGCGTCTACAGGCAGACAAGAGAGAGGAGGTGAAGAAAGTATACGCAGGAGAGATTGCAGCTGCTGTAGGACTAAAGGATGCTCTTACATCACACACATTCTGTGATGAGAACAAGCCAGTAATACTTGAAACTATCAAATTCCTAGAACCAGTGGTATCTCTAAGAGTTGAACCAAAGACAAAGGCAGATCAAGAGAAAATGGGTATGGCTCTTAAGAAGCTTGCTAATGAAGATCCAACATTCAAGATCTCATCAAACAGTGAGACAGGAGAGACAATCATCTCAGGTATGGGTGAGCTACACCTAGACATCATGGTTGATCGTATGAAGAGAGAGTTCGGAGTAGAGACTAACGTTGGTAAGCCACAGGTAGCATACAGAGAGACAATTCTAGGTACTGCTGAGGCTGAACACAAGTACATCAAGCAGTCTGGAGGTAAGGGACAATATGGTCACGTAAAGATCAATATTAAGCCTATGGAGAAGATTGAGCCAGGAGTGAAGATTCCTAAGAATGTTAGTAGATATGATGACTTTGAATTCATCGACTCAATCAAGGGAGGAGTTATTCCAAATGAGTTCATTCCAGCTGTAGAGAAGGGAGTACATGAGGCTATGGATCGTGGAGTAGTTGCCGGATTTAGAATGGTGAATGTAAGTTGTGAACTAACATTCGGATCATACCACGACGTGGACTCATCTGAAATTGCTTACAAGATTGCTGGATCACAAGCATTCCAAGAAGCAGCAAAGAGAGCTCGTCCAGTTATCCTAGAACCTATCATGAAGCTTGAAGTACTATTCCCAGAGAAGTTCATGGGAGATGTTACAGGAAGTATTTCATCAAAGAGAGGAACAATTGAAGAAATGACAGAGAGAGGACAGGCAAAGGTGCTACACGCTATGGTTCCATTGTCAGAGATGTTCGGATACACAACACAATTGCGTTCAATGACATCAGGTCAGGGAAGTGCAACTATGGAATTTGATCACTATGAAGTAGTTCCAAAGAACGTAGAGGCAGCTATTGTTGAGACAAGGAAATAGCATTGATGGTCGAGTAATCCCTGAATGGGGATAACAAAAAGAGGGGGAAATAAAATAACTGGTATACTAATACCAGTTATTTTATTATTTAATTTTTATTTATTATGAAGAGATTATTAAAGGTGCTATTAATAATTGCTATTTTTTGTTCTTACACCACTCCTACAATAATCAAAGCAGATACTATAGTCGATGGAGATTACAGAGTTGGCGCAAATATCTACCAAGTCTTATATTCTAAAAAGGAAAGTAGTGTCTACGAGTGCATAAAATTAAATAATAATTCTTGTGATGATTATGTCGGAGTAGCTGGTTTGCTGTTTAAGGGAATTGAATCTACCTATGAATTAACACCAAATGTTCTTCTAATCGAGAGCGAATTTTTTGGAAAAAATGGTTCTGAGAAGTATACTCGTACTGATACCAGTACAAGATCTTCTAGGTATGGAGGGGGTACATGTCAAATTAGTCATACATTTTTTAAAGATAGTCATGGAGAGTCTAGTGGTAGGGTAGATTACTCAGATCCATGTAATCAATATAGTACTGATACTAACGAGCCACCTGAAATTCCAATAAATCAAACTAAGGGTAGTTTTACTGCAAAATTCAAACCTAGTTCATCATCGTTTGAAAATTTTAGCATTAGTGAGGATTCAAAGATGAAATTAGTATTTAATGGTAACCCTAACAAAATCTATAGTATTACTCTGACTGCATCCGCACAATCCATTGAATATAATAATAAAACAAGACTAATCGAATACAAAGAGATACCTTGCAGTTCAATAACGGTTGCAGGAAAAAAATTAAATAAATCATGTCAGACGACTCTTGAAGCGAGGGGGCAGGTGGCTACTTTCGATGTTACTCCAATGACGTCGTCAAAATATTACTCATATTTAGTTACCTCTGAATTTCCTTCAGAAAAAAGTAGTTTAACCTCTCCCTCTCCCTCTGGAACAACAGCACCAAGAACCTTAGCCACAAACTCAACCACACAGATAAATAAATATAATACTGTAGCCAAAAGCCTTAAAATAGGTACTGAGGGTACAGAGGTTGAAGAAATACAGACAATTTTAATGAATGAAGGATATTTAAAACTACCCGCTGGAGCTAAGAAGGGGTACTATGGGCAGATTACACAGGATGCGGTAGAAAAGTACAAGAAAGATATGGCTACATCTAACCAACAAGTATTTTCGAGTGCTTCATGTCTACAAGACAAGAAGTTTGCGATAGGAGACAAGGGAGAAGAGATCACATATCTACAGAATGTATTGATTAAGAACGGATATCTAGTAATGCCAAAGGGAGCAGCTCTAGGATACTATGGAGAGGTTACAAAGAATGCTCTAGCCAAGTATCAAGCTAGTTGTAATACAACAGCGCCTGTAATTAACCCAGGTAATCCTCTATACTCAGCAATTCTAGGTTCATCAACCGTTGCAACATCCACAACATTTAAACTAGCAACAATAACATTTGTAGCAAGTAAGGCAGCTGAGAACAAGCAAGTATATGCAGGAGAGAGAATACAGATAAGTGGAAAGGGCTTTAAGACTAGTGGTGCTACAAGAGTATGGTTTGGACTAGAGGAAGGAAAGATAACACAGTTCGGTGATGATCTAATATACGTTACAGCACCATCTTCTTTAAAGGCAGGAAAAGAATCAGTATTCCTATCAGGTCCAGCAAGAAGTGATGTTAGAAGCAATACAGTGATAGTAGATGTTATTGCTAAAAAGCAACCTACACCATCTTCAACAGTACAATCAACTCCTACAGTCCAATCATACACATACCCAACAACATCAGTAACACCTACTACAACAGTTACTCCTACAGCAACCGTTACATCAATGCCAACACCTACAGTCACACAGACTTCAACTCCTACACCTTCAGTAACAACATCTCCTTCATCAACACCAACTCCATCATCTACAGCTACACCTAGTAGTTCAGCATCACCATCTTCATCTCCTAGAGCTTCAAATACATCATTCACAGCAGCTATTTGGAACTCTATAGTGTCAGCACTAGGTTTCTAAGCTATATCGATAGTGCAAAATAACTGGTATAATATGTACCAGTTATTTTGTTTATAAGTAAGTAATAATATTAAATATGTTAAAAAATAATCTAAAGTTAACGTCAGGAGTAATAGCTATACTAGTCGTAGCCCTATCAGTTAATTATGCTAATGCAGCAACAACAAAGAAGAATACAGCTCTTAAGAGTCTGTTCCCAACAGCTTCAACAAAACCACAAGAAGCAAGAAACTGCGTAGGTGATTCTAAGGCAAATATGATCGTAGACAGTCTGATCAAGAAGGGTCTAGTTTCAGAAGAGAAGAAGAGTCAGGTATTAGAGATTGTTAAGGACTGCAGAAAGAATGTACAGAAGCAGAACAAGGCTACAAATACAAAGAAGTCTACTCCAAGTCTACTAAAGACTCCATCTATAAAGCCTAGTATATAACAATGCGTTTTTGGCCTGTTACACTTGTAGTACTTAGTCTAATAACCCACCTAATATTCTTTGGACAACCAAAGTCTGTTGTGTTTGATGAGACATATCACGGTGCATTTACAAGTGCATATTCAACTGGTAACTATTTCTTCGATATACATCCACCGCTAGCAAGGTTACTTATAAAGGGATTTGGAGATATTACTGGAGTTGATTATGAAGCAATGAATTTCTCAAGTATAGGGAATACACTTACAAATGATGTAATTCTCCTAAGAATTCTCCCAATGCTTGCAGGTATATTACTACCACTTTTAATCTTCTATATCTGTAGAAGATTAAATATCTCAGAAAGACTATCATTCCTTGCTGGATTTTTGATCTGCATAGAAAACTCTCTAGTAGTTCAATCAAGATTTATACTATTTGATAGCATGCTAATCCTATTCGGCTTCGCATCAATATTGTTATATCTAAAGTATACCAGTGGGGAATCAAAGAAGTACCTATTACTCTCTGCAGTATTTGCTACAGCAGCATTTAGTGTTAAGTGGACTGGATTAGCATTCCCTCTACTTATCGTCATCTACGAACTAGTTAGAAATGAGAGTCTAAATGTTGTTAAGTACCTTAAGTTCATCTCAACATACGCACTAGTTGGATTAGTTCTATATTTTGCAATTTTTACAGTTCATCTAGGTCTACTTAGAAATCCAGGAGATGGGGATGCTTTCATGGATACTAACTTCCAAGAGAAGAATATAGTTTCAAAGTTCGTAGAGTTAAATGTCGAAATGTATACCGCTAATGCAACACTAACCGCTACTCACCAGTACTCAAGTCCATGGTATTCATGGCCAATACTAAAGAGACCAGTATTCTATTGGCAGGATATTAAAGAGGGGAAATACATATATCTTCTAGGTAATCCATTCATATATTGGGGAGGTATACTGGCTATAGTAGCTACAGGAATGTTGATCCTATACAGAGTATACAGGAGAGAGGATACAGACAAGACTGCGTTCTTTATCATAATGGGCTTCATCGCAAACTTCCTACCTTTCGCTCTAATCGGACGTGTGATGTTCATCTATCACTATCAAGCAGCATTGGTATTTACCATACTAGCTATATCATTTGTATTAGATCGTATTACAAGTAGTAAGATTAAGAATATATCAACAGTTAGTTTTGCAGCTATATGTCTTGCTTCATTTATATACTTCGCACCACTAACATACGGTCTACATCTAGATATGGATCAGTTGATGGACAGGATGTGGCTTACGACTTGGAGATAGCATATGGAAAACAAAATATACATATCAATAGTAATTCCAGCATATAATGAGGAATTTCGTATACATCCTACACTAGACGATATACATATGTATATGAGTAGAGTTAACTATGAATATGAAGTTATCGTAGTTGATGATGGTTCTAGAGATATGACAGTAGAGGTATTGAAAGAATATGAAAGTAAATTAAAAAATTTTAGAGTACTTAGAAATGAAGTGAATATGGGGAAGGGATACTCTGTGAAGAGAGGCATGTTAGAGGCGAGAGGGGAACTCAAACTTTTTATGGATGCTGATAACTCAGTGAAGATATCTAATCTAGATAGATTCATTTTGGAAATACAGAATGGGTTTGATGTAGTCATTGGGTCTATAGAGATAGAGGGGGCGGTTACTAAGGATAACAATCAGTGGTATAGACGTGTGTTAGGTAGATTGTCTAAAGTCCTAATACGTACAATAGCTACACCAGGTATATATGACACACAGAGAGGATTTAAACTTTTTACCAAGGAAGCCACAGAAAATATATTTCCATTGCTGACTATATATAGATGGGGGTTTGATATAGAGGTACTAGCTATTGCACTTAACAAAGATATTAAAATTAAAGAGATTCCAGTGGAATGGGACAATGTAGGGGGATCGAGTGTTAACCTTGTATCGTATATAAGGACACTTGTGGAATTGGTACGTATTAAATGTAACCTACTATTCAAGAGATATTAGTTATAAAAAAATCGCCTGGAACCTCGAGGGTAACAGGCGACGAATGGATCACTGGGGGAAAGATAATGCGATCCAGATGTATGTTCCATTCGGATTACGCAGTTTTTCTTGGTGGGTGATGTTGAAGCCTTTTGAGTGCAGTTCATCAAAACACTTCGCAACCTCGCTGGTAAACTTACCCAAAGAGGGTGATTCGACGAACGACACCCTCATTCTTTTTGCGGTTGGGCTCGAGTTTCTGACCGAGACATTTTGATGGATCAGACATACCCCAATTACATCAGTGTCTCCATTATTGGATGGGAAGACCGAGAACATTGATATGAGACCAGGTCTCACATCCGCTTCGATCAAGTATTGTCCGAGGGCCTCTGCGGCTTTTGCAGGCAACATGTAGAAGGACTCACTTGCGGATTTTGTGGACATAACGGTGTTAAGTTTTCGAGTTGCTAACTTTTATATATAAACATATTATGTATTAAATGTCAATATCTGTGTATAAATAATAAATTAGGTTGGGAGCGTGGTGTATACTTATGATAATTAATTAAATTATATAAAATATGAAATATATCAAGTTGTTGGCATCGGTACTGTTGATAATTGTATGCTCGATACTCTTGTATAGTAAAGTAAATGCCGCAACTACTAGTGTGTTTACTAGTCCAAAGACAGGGGAGTACATCTATAGAAAGAGTACAATCGAAATTAAATGGGATAAAACAAAGTTTAAGACAGATAAAGTTTTTCTTTTTGCATACAATGGCTATAACACAGTATTCAATTTTACAAGTGTCAGAGACCTCGTCCTAGAGGTTAATGATAGTAAGGTATTAAATAGTGTGCCTAACACCGGGTCGTTTCTATGGACTGTTCCAAGTAGTTCTGTAATATATTGGTTAAATGTACCTCTAAATATGGTTGTTATCGAGGCTGGTACAGATTCAGCAACAGCCAAAGATCTATTGAAGAATATTAAAGACCCCGCTAACAAGGTATCATTCGCCATACCATCTGATGTTCCTTACTATTACCTTGACTTGGTAGCATCATCAACTTATGCAGCGTGTAATATGGTGGGGACGGATAAGACATACTACAAGATGCAACCAGGAGATATTGTTAATTGGGAGGTAAACATTGTTGGAGGAGGTACACTTGATGTAAATGGAATCCCTAAGTCCCCCGATCAGTTTAGATGGAAAGCAGAGACAGGTAACTTCAAGGTTATTGGTGGAAGAGTAGAATGGGTCAATGGTGAGCGTAAGGTTATTGTTGGTGCCGAATTTGGTAATAAGTCGACCTCAATTCCTTCACTAGAAGCTCAGTATCCTCCGAGGTATCCAAATGATTTGATTGAACAGACCGTTGCCGTAGATACATACTACAGAGATCATGTTTATCCGTACAGGATTCTTCCTAAGACACTAACTACATCATGTTTTCCGAGATTAGAAGTCGGAGAAAAAATTGAGCTTACTGATTTTAAGATTAGTACAGGAAACTCTATTGCAGATGGTCAGAGGTATCAAATAGATTGGAAGACAACACCAGTAAATTCACGTGTTGATGTTTGGATAAGATCAAACGATGGATCTGAGAAGAAAGCATTTACAGGTTCAAACACAATCAGTCCATTATACGAGACATTCCGCGTTTCAGACAAAAATCAAAAATCTGTTCAGTTTGTCTTGTTCCCAGCAGGTATAAAGAATAAACCACTATACACATCTGAGGTTATTAATATTGATCCTAATATAGGCAACTTGCCCGTAAATCCACAGATATATAATGTAATATCTAGTAATACATTGAATAAAGACGAATACGAAAGGAGGCTAACAACAGGTAAGGAATATACTTTATCCTGGGTCCAGGAGGTTGCCGGTGGAAAAACATACATAGATTTGTTTGATGCAAGAGATAAAGAAAAAAGGATAAAATTAGGTTCGGTTGAAAAATCATCGACTAAGAATACTTTCAAGTTTAAGCTACCAGAAGTTATTCCTAACTGGATGACATACACTAGTATTCATTTTGAAGTATATCAATTAGAACCCAATCGTATTTCTGGTATAAGTAGTTTAGATACAATGTTCCTTGATCCTAAGGTATCTGAAAAAGTAAGAATAGATAACCTTGTGGTAAATAATAATGACGCCTCACCACTCGTTATGGGTAAGACATATCCAATCACATGGAAAACCAATATAGCTAATTCACCGGTTGATATATGGATACTCGATAATGGTGGTACGACCGACTCAAGACAAATTGCTGGTAGTAATGTATCTAACCGTTTTGATTGGACTGTCCCAGTAAATAAGTATTCAAATAATTCTGAAGTAATGCTAGGTATTTACCCAGCAGGAACAAGAGATAGAAGTAGAATAGTTATTTCAAAGTTGATTAAAACAGTCGCAGATACTTCAGGGCAGGAACCAGCTCCTATAATAGAAAACCCAAGCTTAACTCTCAGTCTGACCCCAGACAAGGTGAGTTATAAGACAGATGAAAAAATAACTTTAGTATTGAATGCCCATAACAATACAAAAGAAGCTATAACATTAAAATACAACTTAGGATGTGCCAGAGTAAACTACGTTATAGGAAATGTATATAATTCTACTAGCCTAGCAAGACCAGATTGTGGATCAAAAACGGGGAGTGATGTCGTTATAAAACCAGGTGCTAACTATCAATGGCAGGTGATACATAGTCCAGATACAAAGAAGATCCCAGCCGGAGACTATGTATTCAAAGCATCCCCAGCAGCAAATAACAAAGGATTAATTACTTCAGTGACTTCTTGGGAAGCTTCAGTAAATATTAAGATTACAGACATAAATGCTGTTGTTACAACAAATGATATAGCTAAGAGTTCAAAAGTATCTACATACAGTTGCACAAACATACCTGCGTTTAGTGTAGGTACAGAAAATTCAAATGTTTCTGCTCTACAGGATCTTTTGGTTAAAGAGGGTTATCTAGTAATGCCAAAGAAGGCAACAAAAGGGTACTATGGAGATTTAACTAAAATTGCTCTATCTAAATACACGGATGGATGTAAGGAAAAAGCAAAGACTCTAGTTCAACCTAAAGTTGAGGTACCAATTGTACCTAAGGATGTACCTTCAAATGCTGTAAACCAATCACCTAAGATAGAAACATTCACATATCCAAAAACCACAGCAACACCAAGTACAATCGTAACCCCATCAGTAAGTGCAACTCCAAGTACAACAGTTACCCCTACAGCAACTGTTACTCCAACTCCAACACCAACAGTTACAGCAACTCCTTCTACTTCATCAACACCAACTCCATCGTCTACAGCTACACCCAGTAACTCAGCATCACCATCTTCATCTCCTAGAGCTTCAAATACATCATTCACAGCAGCTA
>CAZBLC010000001.1:0-108534 GCA_964492835.1 uncultured Candidatus Saccharibacteria bacterium | reverse complement strand
TAGCTATTGCACTTAACAAAGATATTAAAATTAAAGAGATTCCAGTGGAATGGGATAATGTAGGGGGATCGAGTGTTAACTTGGTGTCGTATATAAGGACACTTGTTGAGTTGGTCATAATAAAAGTCAATTTGTGGATAAATAAGTATTAATACCGTGGTATTATTTATTAAATAGATATGAATAATATTATTACTCTAATTATCTCTACATTCAGTCTTTTGTATCCAGGTAGTACTACTCAAATTTCTAGTGTGATTAGTTCAACAAAACCAAGTCTTATTTCCCATATCGAGGCTCAGGTAGATGATAGAATTAAACAGACAAACAAGGAGAACGGAGTCTATATCTATTCGGATAGATCTATGGATATTAAAAAACCATGGATCTTGAATGAGAATTCGTGGGTGTTCAAAGGAACCCCCTTAGATCTATCAGGTGTTTCTGCATGGACTAATGATGAGGGTTATGTTGTAAATGGTGTTCAAACGAGAAAACCCAACCAAGGTGCGATAACTCTAATTACACCTAAACATTATTTAACAGCAAATCACTATAAACTTTTTGATAATGCGGAAGTTAGTTTTTTTGATAAAAGTGGTAAGCAGGTGCTTAGAAGAGTTGTAAAAAATTATACGATACCCGGGACAGATATTAATATTGGAATACTAGACAGAGATGTTGATGGTGGTGTGGCAAACTATTCTTTAATTAGCTATGAATCACTACAGAAGCTAAGGAAGTGTGATAGTAACCAGTACTCAGGATCGGATATACCAATATTAGTTATTAATCAACAAAGACAGGCCTTAGTAAGATCAATAGTTATATTTAATGATAAGTATATAAACCATTCGATGTACTCAGACGGACCAAGAATAGATTTTACTAGGCAATTATATGGAGGAGACTCTGGAGGTCCTGGTTTCCTCATTATAAATAACAGGCCTGTACTAATTTTTACAAACTACTCGACTATCGCAGCACCAAATCTGGGTGGTTATATAGAAGAAATTCAAAAATTTATTACTGAAAACGATAGTAGTCTTTATAATATCAAGACCGTCGATATATCAAGTTTTATTGAATACGAAAGAGGGTGTAGTGGATATTTAATAACTCCAACAGTCTCTAGTATGGACACCATGACTCCATATAACGTAGGAGATAGAACAACTATTCAGGGAAGCGGGTTTGATGAATTGGTATATTCAGATATTATGCTTAAAAAGGGTGATATAGAGACATTGATACCAAGTGATTCCCAGATATCACCATCCAAGATATCATTCATAGTACCAGATATTCAGGATGGAGATTATGATATATATATTAAGAATAGAAACGTTTCAACAGAGGGAATAGTATTTAAAGTTCTTAAGAAGGTAGAAAAAAAGGATAATTCCCAAGAAATAACTAGTGATTATAGGGTTGTAGGCACGACCCCACCGATTTCTAGCAGTTATAATTACGCTCCCTCGAACACTAATCTAGCGACGCCCTCTCCAGAATCGAAACCAGTAGTCTCCAACAAGGAAGGGTTAATTGTGAAAGAAGGCGATGAGCTAAAGGTTATAGATAAGCCTATTATTAATAGTCCTCAAAATGAACCTAAAATCGACTTACCGAGTAAAAGTACTGGTTCGACAAAATCTAATTCATCCGCATCTGAATCAGCGAGAGATGTAGTTGTTCTAAAAAATGATACTCCAATTATTAACGAGTCTATTGGTATTAATATTGTAAATAAAGAAAATAACCCAGTGGAAGAGTCTAGGTCTGATATAAGTCAGACTAATAGACAAAGCGGGGTGGGTAGTAGTAATTTAGATGCATCAAGTCCTAATAACTCGATTAAAAACACAAACAGTCAAAATTTTGAGCCAGATAATACAGTTTCTGAAACAGAACAGGTTAACAATACATTAATTTCTGAAACCGTTGACGGCAAACAAAGTCAGGTGCAGACAATTATAGAATCTACCATTGAAGTTGTTGTCTATGTATACACCCGTATAGTAAATGGGGTAGAAACAGTATTTAAGAGTAACTAGATTTGACTTTGAAACACTCATCATGCTACTATAGCGAGTACGCGTTTTTGCGTTGGCTCTAGTGTTACTACACTTAATATTATTAATATCAATTTTAAATAATTTATGGCACAAGATTTTAATCGTTCAAAACCTCACGTAAACGTAGGTACAATTGGTCACGTTGACCACGGTAAGACAACTCTTACTACTTCTATTCTTGCTGTACAAGCAAAGGATGGTCTAGCACAGCTAAAGGCTTATGCTGATATCGCGAAGGGAGGTACAGTTCGTGATGCTACAAAGGTGGTTACAATTTCTCTTGCACACGTAGAATACGAGTCAGACACAAGACACTACGCTCACATCGACGCCCCAGGTCACGCTGACTACATCAAGAACATGATCACAGGTGCCGCTCAGATGGACGGTGCTATCCTAGTAGTTTCAGCTCTAGACGGAGTTATGCCACAAACAAGAGAGCATATTCTTCTTGCTAAGCAGGTTGGTGTTCCACAAATCGTAGTTTTCCTAAACAAGTGTGATATGGTTCCTGAAGCTGATCTACTTGATCTAGTTGAGGAAGAGGTTCGTGAACTTCTAACAAAGAACGGATTCGACGGAAAGGGAGCTCCAGTTATCAGAGGTTCAGCTCTAAAGGCTCTTGAGGGTGATCCTACTTGGGTTGCTAAGATCAAGGAACTTATGACAGCTCTTGATACATATATTCCTATGCCAGTTCGTGAGGTTGATAAGCCATTCCTAATGCCAATCGAGGACATCTTCTCAATTGAAGGACGTGGTACTGTAGTAACAGGACGTATTGAAAGAGGTATGATAAAGGTGGGAGAAGAAGTTGAAGTTATCGGATTCAAGGATACTTCAAAGACTACAATCACAGGTATCGAAATGTTCAATAAGTCACTAAAGGAGGGTATTGCTGGGGACAACGCAGGTCTACTACTAAGAGGTACAGGTAAGGATGATGTTACTCGTGGTATGGTTCTTGCAAAGACTGGCTCAGTTAAGCCACATACAGAGTTTGATTCAGAGGTTTACATCCTAAAGAAGGAAGAGGGAGGACGTCATACTCCATTCTTTACAGGTTACAAGCCTCAGTTCTACATCAGAACAACAGACGTTACAGGAGAAGTGACTCTAGCAACTGGAGTAGAGATGGTTATGCCAGGAGATACAGTTACATTCAAGGTAAAGCTAGTAGCACCAGTTGCTCTAGAAGAGAAGATGAGATTTGCTATCCGTGAAGGAGGTAAGACTGTTGGAGCTGGAGTTGTAACAAAGATAACTGCTTAATATAATTTCCATGGCAACAATCGCTAAAGACAAAAAAATATCAAAGCCAAAGGTAGCAAAGGTTGCTAAGGAAGGTGAGATTGCAAAATTGAGAATCCGTGTTCGTGCATACGAGCATAAGATTCTTGATGCTTCATTGAAGCAAATAATGGATACAGCGATTCGTTACGATGTTCAATTCTTCGGACCTATTCCACTTCCTACTGAGATAAAGAAATACACTGTTAACCGTGCTTCATTCGTATTCAAAAATGCTCGTGAGCAATTTGAAATGCGTGTGCATAAGCGTCTAATAGATATTTTGAATCCAAATCAAAAGATCATAGAAGCCCTTACAAACCTATCTCTTCCATCAGGTGTGAACATTGATGTGAAAATGATGTAATCTGATAATAAATACTGAAATGAAATTCATTCTAGGACGAAAACTTAATATGACTCAGGTGTTTGATAAGGACGGACTAGTTCAGCCTGCTACAATAGTAGAAGCTACTCCAGTTACAGTAACACAAGTTAAATCAGCTAAGACTGATGGCTATACAGCTGTACAGGTTAGTTCAAAGAAGGCTAAGTTGGAGTCTAAGAAGGAATTTAGAATTGATGAACCTACTCAAAAGGTTGGAGATGTTATAGATCTAAGTCAGTTTGCGATAGGGGACAACATTACTGTAAGTGCTATCTCAAAAGGAAAGGGATTCCAAGGAGTAGTTAAGAGACACGGATTCGGTGGAGGACCAAGATCTCACGGTCAGAAGCACTCAGAGCGTGAGCCTGGATCTATCGGAGGAGGTCTTAGAAACAAAGTTCCTAAAAAAATGAGAATGGCAGGAAGAATGGGTAGTGACAGAATCACTGTTAAGAACCTAAAGGTAGTTCATGTTGACTTAGCAGCTAATACTATCTATATTGGAGGAGCTGTACCAGGTAAAAGAGGTACTCTAGTTGAGATAAAGGGATAATAATAAAATCATGGAAACAACAGTATACAATCAAAGCGGTAAAGAGACTGGAAAGATAAAGCTTCCTGAGGCAGTATTTGGTCTAGCTTGGAATGCAGACCTAGTTCATCAGGTTGTTGTTTCTATGACTTCATCAATGAGACACTCTATTGCTAACACAAAGACAAGAGGAGAAGTTAGAGGAGGAGGTAAGAAGCCATGGCAACAGAAGGGTACAGGACGTGCTCGTCACGGTTCTACTCGTTCACCTATCTGGGTTGGAGGAGGTATCGCTCACGGACCACGTGCTGATAAGAACTACGATAGAAAGATCAACAAGAAGGCTAAGTCAAAAGCTCTATACACAATTCTTTCAAAGAAGTTTAAGGATGGAGAAATTCTTTTCATCGATAGTCTTTCATTTGCCACACCAAAGGCAGCAGATGCAAAATCAACTCTACTTGCTTTCTCAAAGATCAAGGGATTTGAGAAGTTTGCAACTAAGCCAAGAAACGTAGCTATTCTAAGTGTAGACAAGAAGACTCCTACTCTAACAAAGAGTTTCAAGAACTTCGGAAATCTTGAGGTTGAAGAGTTTAGAACAATTAACCCAGTTTCATTGCTAAATCATAAGTATTTAGTTATAGCTAATGCAGCTGAATCTCTTAAATCACTAAAATAATATGACAACAATACTTAGACCAAGAATTACAGAGAAGGCTGGAATAATGAACGAAGCTCTTAATGTCTACACATTTGAGGTGAGTAAGAACTCAACAAAGCATACAGTAGAGAAGGAGATCAAGGCATTGTACAAAGTTACTCCAACAAAGGTTAGAATAATCAACCTACCAGCTCGTAAGGTTATCGTTAGAGGACTTAAAGGTACACAGTCAGCAGTTAAGAAAGCTCTTGTTTACCTTAAGAAAGGAGATAAGATAAATATCGCATAAATATATGAAAAGCTATAACCCAAACACACCATCAAGAAGACATATGACTACGATTCCATATCGTAACTATATTACAGCTTCTGAACCACATAAGGCTCTTACAAAGGGTATGAAGAGAGATATGGGACGAAATGCATTCGGACGTATTACTGTTCGTCACAAGGGTGGAGGAAATGCAAAGCTTTACAGAATGATCGACTTTAAATACAACAAGAAGGATATTCCTGCAAAGATTACTACAATTGAATACGATCCTTTCAGAACAGGATTCATTGCTCTAGTACTATACGCTGATGGAGAGAGAAGATATGTTCTTGTTCCAAAGAGTATGAAGGTAGGAGACAAGTTCATTGTTTCTGAAACTGCTCCAGTTGAGACAGGTAACAGACTACCTCTAAGTAAGATTCCAGTAGGAACATTTGTATACAACATTGAAATCAAACCACAAGGTGGATCAAAGCTAGTTCGTTCAGCAGGATCATTTGCTCAAGTTATCGCAAACGATGCAGGGTACACACACATCAAGCTTCCTTCAACAGAGGTTCGTAAAGTACACGACAATGCATGGGCTACTGTAGGTACAGTTTCAAACGATGAGAATCGTCTAGTAAATATCGGAAAGGCTGGACGTTCAAGATGGCTTGGAATCAGACCTACTGTTAGAGGTTCTGCTCAAAACCCTGTGGATCACCCATACGGAGGAGGAGAACAGAGAACAGGTCGAGGTTTGAGAAGACTGAAGACTCGTTGGGGTAAGCCAGCTGGTAAAGGCCAGAAGACTCGAACTCCAAAGAAGTATTCAAACGTCTTTGTGGTCTCACGTCGTCGAGTGGGAAAGAATAAGGTAGCAGAGAAGAATGGTTAATAAAGTTATTAAGTTCTTGAAATCACTAATAGATCACATCCTAAAAGATGCATTTCTACATAGAGATTCTTGACTTAAAGCCATATTTTGATTAGTATAAAAAAATGTCACGATCACTTAAAAAAGGAGCATACGTTGAGGAACGACTATTGAAAAAGATAGCCGGAAAGAAACCTGTAGAAACTGGGGTTATAAAGACGTGGTACAGAAGAAGTCAGATTTCTCCTGAAATGGTTGGATTCATTTTTGGTGTATATAACGGACGCCAGCATGTTGATGTTCTAGTGTCTGAAGAAATGGTAGGACACAGACTAGGAGAATTTTCTCCTACACGTAAGTTCATCAGACATGGAGGTAAGATGCAGAAGGAACTAGAACAGAAGGCTAAGGAAGCCGAGCTTAATGCAGCTAAATCAGCAAAGGAAGCTGCATCAGCTCCTGCTAAGAAATAATAAAATTTTATGATAACTGCATCACTAAACAATTACAGACAGTCACCAAGAAAGGTTAGAAGTGTGGCTAACCTAGTACGAGGTAAGTCAGTTATACACGCTCTAAACACATTGAGTTTTTTGAGTAAGAAGGCAGCTGATCCATTACAAGGATTACTTTTGTCTGCTATTGCTAATGCAAAGAATAACTTCCAGATAGAGAAGGAAGGACTTATGATAAAGGAATTGAGAGTTGATGTAGGCCAGACTCTTAAGAGAAGAATGCCAAGAGCACGTGGTAACTCTTACCCTATAAACAAGAGAACAAGTCATGTTAGTCTAGTGCTTGCACCAGTAGCTGTTTCAGAGAAGAAAGCAGTGAAGGCAAAGAAGACAGTTAAAAAAGAAATTAAATAATTATATGTCACACTCAGTACACCCATTTTCACATAGACTAGGAATCATACGCGACTGGAAGAGCCGCTGGATTGCTCGTGATAAGAGTTACAGAAATGCTCTAAAGGCTGATCTACTTATCCGTGCTTTCCTAACTAAAGAACTAAGAAGTTTCTATCTTTCAGACATCCAAATTGAGAGAAATCAAAAGGCTCTTAGAATAATTGTAAGAAGTTCACGCCCAGGTATGATTATTGGAAGAAGTGGGGACGGAGTAGTAAAGCTACGTGATAAGGTACTAGCTCTTCTAAAGAAGAAGAACATTGACCTATCAGGACAAGAGCTAAAGCTTGATATAGAAGAAGTTAGAACACCAGAGGCTAATGCTGCTATCGTTGCTCTAATGGTTGCTGAAGGTCTTGAGAAGCGTCTACCATTCAGAAGAGTACTAAAGCAGACTCTAGAGAAGATCCTAGCTAGTAAGGAGGTTAAGGGAGCAAAGATCAAGCTATCTGGCCGTCTTGGAGGTGCTGAAATGGCTAGAAGAGAAGATCTTAAGAAAGGTCAGATTCCTCTACAAACACTACGTGCTGATATCGACTTTGCTCGTGAGAAGGCTCACATGACTTATGGAGATATCGGTATCAAGGTTTGGATATACAAAGGTCAGATTTTTGAGAAAGATATTAAGACCATAATATAATTTATATGTTATTCCCTAAAAAAGTAAAATTTAGAAAGTGGCACACAGGCCGACAGAATGCAAAGAAACTTGCTACTTCTGTTGATACAAGAGGAGTTACTCTTTCTTTCGGTTCATTTGGCCTAAAAGCTTTAGCTTATGGAAGACTATCTTCAAATGAAATCGAAGCTGCAAGAAAAGCTATCGCTAAGTATGCTACAAAGTCAGGAAAGATCTGGACACGCGTATTTCCAGACAGACCATTTACACAAAAGCCTCCAGAGGTTAAGCTAGGAAAGGGTAAGGGAGAACCTATGGGATTCGTGGCTCCAGTTAAGGCTGGACGTATCCTATTTGAAATCGACGGAGTTGATGATAAGGTAGCACAAGAGGCTCTTAGATCAGCTGGAACAAAGATTTCAGTTAAGACAAAGATAGTTAGCCGTAACATGATGTAATTTATATGAAAGAATTTAAGAACAAAACTCCACAAGAACTTACAAAGCTTATAACAGAAAAGCGTGATGTTCTTCGTAACTTCAGATTCGGCTCAACTGGAAGTAAGACAAAAGATGTTAAGCTTGGTCATAAGACAAAGAAGGATATAGCGAGAATAATGACTGAGTTAAACATCAGAAAGAATACTAAATAATATGAAAAACAAACCAACACAAAAGAATATAGATGCTAAGCCAGAGGTAAGAAGAAAGACACTTTCTGGTATAGTAGTTTCTGATAAGATGAAAGACACTATAGTTGTTCGTGTTGGACGTTTTACAAAGAACGAAAAGTATCAGAAATATGTTACTTCACACAAGAAGTACAAGGTTCATGATGCTGGAAATACAAAGAGAATTGGAGATAAAGTGACGATCGAGTCATGTAGACCAATGTCAAAGGATAAGTCTTTTATAGTAATAGCATAAATATATGATTCAACCACGCTCAATAGTAAATATAACAGATAACTGCGGTGCAAAGATCGGCCGTATCTTCAAGGTGCTAGGAAGTTCAAAGAAGAGATATGCTGAAATAGGGGACCTAGTTATCCTATCAGTTCAGAAGGCTGAACCTAGAAAGACTATAAAGAAGAAGGATGTTCTACAGGGTGTGGTTGTAAGACAGGTAAAAGCTTACAGAAGAAAGGATGGATCATATATCCGTTTTGATGAGAATGCAGTAGTTATCCTTGAAAAGGGAAAGAAGGAGCCAATTGCAGGACGTATCTTCGGTCCAATTCCACGTGAACTTTCTGAGAAGGGCTTCCAGACTATAGCTTCAAAAGCTCCAGAAATTGTATAGTTCTAACTTTAAATATATGAAAATCAAAAAAGACGACAATGTAATAGTGCTAACAGGAAAGGACAAGGGTAAGACTGGAAAGGTTCTTAAGGCTTTACCTAAGGAAGGAAGAGTTATTGTTTCTGGTATAAATATGTACAAGAAGAACCAGAGAGCTCGTAAGCAAGGACAAAAAGGTCAGGTTATAGAAGTAAATGGTTCTATCAACGTATCAAACGTTGCTTTGAAGAAATAAATATATGAAATATTCACATACAGAAAAATCAACATTTGAACTTAACAAGGAGTCATACAAAGCTCTTAAGGATAAGTTCGGATACAAGAATCCTATGCAAGCTCCTACACTAACAAAGCTTGTTATAAGCACTGGAACAGGATCAGTTAAGGACAAGAAGAAGATTGAACTTATCGCAGATCGTCTAGCTCGTATCACAGGACAGAAGCCAGCTCCAAGATCAAGTAAGAAGTCTATCGCTTCTTTCAAGGTAAGAGCAGGAGATCTAGTAGGATACCAGATCACTCTAAGAGGAAAGAGAATGTGTGACTTTATCGACAAGCTAGTACACATTGCACTTCCAAGAACAAAGGACTTCCGTGGAATTACAAAGACAGCTGTAGACCAAATGGGTAACTACACACTAGGAATCAAGGAACACACAATCTTCCCTGAAACATCAGATGAAGACCTAAAGGATGTATTCGGATTCGGAATGACACTAGTAACAACATCAAAAACAAAGGCAGAGACACTAGCATTCATGGAATATCTAGGATTCCCATTCAAGAAGGAAGAAGTAAAAGGAAAGAAATAGCAGAAGGACTCCGAAAGGAGTCTTTTTGTATATAACAATACCGCTGGGCGAACCATGCGGTGTTGGACTTAACTTGTTTTGGGTTTTGGGGATGGTGGATAGAGGATCAACAATCTCTCTCTTGCAAGAGCTGAAATTATCACCGCAACCTGTCTAGCGGTAAGTTCTTTCTTGTCAGTTTTTGGAAGTTCTTCTGACATCTCTATTGTTCAGTTCGTCGTGGAAGATCGCAACCGCTTGTAAAAAACAAGCAATCAAGTTGTGAACTCACTTACAGACTCAACAGGGAAGAACTAAGCTGTAAAAAGAGTATCATCTTAATGGTATTTTGTCTATAGGGAATAGAAAAGCCGCACGTTTCGCGTGCGGCTATTTGTTCCCATGACTCATTTGAGTGCTGAACTGAGAAGTAGTCTAACCCTAGGTATGAACCCGAATTGCTTATTCAGATACCCCTCGAGGGCTGTTACAACCATGATTAACGACCATATCCCCGTAGGAAAATAGCATTCCAGGAATGAGTCCGAGAACTCGAATTCCTGACATGCGTAGGTATGAAATGATGGAATGTTATTCCTATACTCCACACGAACGTCTACATGACCAGAGGATTCATTCGTTGTCGGGTGAAGGAGTTTGAAAGTTGTTTCGCAACCGGACATCTCCACATCTCCGATTACCCAACCATCAAGCTGTAAATGCTGACCGTTATTCTTGGCCTTAGCCATCATCACCTCGGTTGCAGGCATTACCTCATGGGTATCCAGATTGATTAGAAGTTTCATAACACAAATTCTACACATGCGCGGGAGCTTTGCTCCAGTTAAGGATGCGCACCTATCCTGTGTCAACGAACTACCCTAATATGATATCACAATATATTGATAAAGTCAACACTCTATATTCTTGCCATATTTACCACTATCTGATAGTATGTCTCTACATTCGATAAATGAGTGGAATGGTAGAAATACCACTAAGCGATTGGAAGCACATCTGCTCTAGGGCAGAATAGCTAACCAATCCTCATTTGTTTATCAAAAATATAAAATGGCAAAGAAATCAACAATAGCTAGATCAAGTAAGGCACCGAAATTTAAGTCGAGAGTAGTTCGTCGTTGCTTCCGTTGTGGAAGAAAGAACGGATATATGAGAGACTTCGATCTATGCCGTATTTGTTTCAGAGAGTTTGCTAACGAAGGAGTTATTCCAGGTATAAAAAAATCATCATGGTAACAGACCCTATTTCAGATTTCATAACAAGAATTAAGAACGCTAGCGATGCTGGTAAAGCAACAGTTAGTATTCCATATTCAACAATGAAGGAAAACATTGCACATGCTCTACTAAAGGGAGGATACATTTCAAGTGTAGATACAAAGGGCAAGCAAGTAGAAAAGACTCTAGAGATAGGTCTTGTATACATGGGACGTGAGGCTCGTATACACGGAGTTGACCGTATCTCAAAATCTTCAAGAAGAATATATCAAAAGTCTAGTGATATAAGAATGTTTAAGAGTGGATTCGGAAACGTTGTTTTCTCAACACCTATGGGAATTCTTCTAGATGTCGATGCTAAGAAGTCAAAGGTTGGAGGAGAAGTACTATTTAAAATCTGGTAATATAAAAATATATGTCAAGAATTGCTAAAAAACCTATCGCTATACCAGAAAAGACAGATGTAAGTTACTCATCTGGAGTTTTGACAGTAAAAGGACCACTTGGAGAAATCAAGAAAACTCTTAGACCAGAGATCAAGGTAGAGATCGCTAATAACGAAATCACTCTAACTCCTATCCGTCAGTCACTAGATATCCTTGCTCTATGGGGAACATACGCTTCTCATATCAGAAACATGCTTGAGGGAGTAAACAAGGCTTTTGAAAAGAAACTAATCGTAGAAGGAATCGGATTTAAATCAGATGTTAAGGGATCTGAACTACATCTAGCTCTAGGATTCTCACATCCAGTTGTAAGAACAATTCCAGCAGGACTTAAGGTTGTAGCTGAAAAGAATACAATCACAGTAACTGGTATTGATGTTGAGAACGTAGGACAGTTTGTTGCTCAAATCCGTGCACTAAAGAAGCCTGAACCATACAAGGGTAAGGGAATCAGATACAGTGATGAGGTTATCAGACGTAAGCAAGGTAAGAAGTCTGTATAATAACTAAATATATGAATACAAGTAAACAAAAACAACTAAAGATAGAAAGAAGACATAAGAGAATCCGTGCTACTCTAAGTGGTACAGCTCTACGTCCACGTCTTTCTGTATTTAAGTCACACAAGTATATCTCAGCTCAAATCATAGACGATGAGAGAGGACATACTCTAGCTACATTCTCATCAATTAATGCTAAGGCAAAGACACCAGCTGAAAAGGCAAAGGAGGTTGGTATCGAGATTGCAAAAGCTGCAAAAGCACTTAAGATAGATAAGGTTGTGTTTGACCGTGGAGGATACTTGTACACAGGTAAAATCCAAGCTATTGCAGACGGTGCAAGAGAGGGTGGATTGAATTTTTAATAAATATTATGGATACAGAAACAAAAACAATTTCACAGGACACTACAACAACAGCAAATACAACTGTTGCTGCTAAACCATCTTTCAGAGACTCAAGACCTCCAAGATCAGGTGCAAGACGCCCTCAGAGACCAGGACAGGAGAGAGTAAAACCTGAGTTTGATACAAAGATCATCGCTATCCGTCGCGTAACTCGTGTTGCTTCAGGAGGACGTAAGTTCACATTCTCAGTTGCTGTAGTTTCAGGAGACAAGAAGGGTAAGGTTGGAGTAGGACTTGGAAAGGCAGGAGATACATCTCTAGCTATCGACAAGGCTACAAGAAATGCTAAGAAGAACATGATCAAGGTTACTCTATCACCAGCTATGGTAATACCTCACATGGTTGAATCAAAGTACTCAAGTGCAAGAGTTATGATTATGCCAGCACGTGGACGTGGAGTGGTAGCAGGAAGTGCAGTTCGTAATGTTATCGAGCTTGCAGGTATAAAGGATGTTTGCGCAAAGCTTCTTTCTGGAAGTAAGAACAAGCTAAACATTGCTCGTGCAACAGTACTAGCTCTAGGTAAGCTATCAAAGCATCCTCGTACACTTAAGCAGGATAATAAATAAATATATGCAATTAAATAACCTAATTCCAAAGACAAAGAATAAGAAGACAATGCTTGTTGGACGTGGAGGAAAGAGAGGAAAGACATCTGGAAGAGGCGGAAAGGGACAGACAGCACGTGCAGGTAACAAGAAGCGTCCAGAACTAAGAGATTTCATTAAGAGAATTCCTAAACTAAGAGGACGTGGAGTTAACCAGAACAAGTCAGTAAACCTAAAGCCAGTAATTGTTAACCTAAGTGATATAGAGGCAGTATTTGAGACTGGTTCAGTAATTTCTCCTGCTACATTGATCGAAAGAAATACAATTTCAACATTAGATGGTAAAATACCTCAAGTAAAGATATTGGGTTCAGGTGATATAACTAAGAAGTTTGCTATAGAGAACTGTTTGATCTCAGAGCAAGCAAAAGAGAAGGTGTTAAAGGCAGGAGGTTCAGTAAAATAACTTAATTATCTAAAATTATGACAAAATTTCTCGAAAAAATAACAATTGTACTTCGGGATGCAACACTACGTAAGCGTATAGGTTTTACTATAGCTGCACTTGTAGTGTTTCGTCTTCTTGCAGCAATACCTATGCCAGGTATAGATGCAGCAAGTCTATCTAGACTACTAGCTGGAAATCAATTCCTAGGTCTTTTGGATGTTTTTTCTGGAGGAGGTATATCTAAGCTTTCAATCGTAATGCTTGGAGTAGGTCCATACATTACAGGATCTATCATCATGCAGCTTCTAACTATGATGTTCCCAAGTATGAAGTCTATGATGCAAGAAGAGGGAGAAGCTGGACGTCAGAAGCTTTCACAATACTCAAGATACATTTCAGTTCCTCTGTCACTACTACAGGCATATGCATTCATTGCTCTATTCCAGAGTCAGAATGTAATACCAGACATGACAGGATTTACTCTTGCTGTAAGTGTAATAGTTATCGCTGCAGGATCTCTACTACTTATGTGGATTGGAGAGCTCATCTCTGAATTCGGTATTGGTAACGGAGTATCACTAATAATCTTTGCAGGTATCGTAGCAGTAATACCACAAAAGATATCACAATTCATTGCTGCATTTGATCCAGCAAACCTACCACTTTACCTACTATCAATCGTTATCGGTCTAGTTGTTGTTATCGCTGTAGTTGTAGTAACAGAAGCAGAGAGATCTGTACCAGTTACTTATGCTAAGCAAGTTCGTGGAAACAAGGTTTACGGAGGAGTTTCAACATACCTTCCACTACGTCTTAACCAAGCTGGAGTGATTCCAATAATCTTCGCCCTATCAATCCTTCTTTTCCCACAAATAATTTCAAACTATTTCTCAAACTCAACAAACGTACAAGTAGCAGATATAGCTTCATCAGTATCAAGTTTCCTAGCGGATCCTACATACCATGCAGTAATATACTTCTTCCTAGTATTTATCTTCACATACTTCTACACTGCAGTTACATTCGATCCAAAGCAGATATCAGAGAATCTACAGAAGGGAGGAGCATTCATTCCTGGAGTACGTCCTGGGGAGTCTACAATGGACTACTTGGGTAAGATAGTAACACGCATAACACTAGTAGGTGCATTGTTCCTAGGTATCATTGCAGTACTACCTCTAATCACTCAAAGTATAACTGGTAACCAAACACTAGCTATCGGAGGTACAGCACTTCTAATCGTAGTTTCAGTAGTTCTAGACCTACTAAAGAAAGTAGACGCTCAGGTATCAATGCGTGAATATTAAGATTAAATTTCATTAGTTCTGAGATTTAAGATATAATATTTACATGAATCAAAAAGTAGTAATCTTCATAGGACGCTCTGGATGTGGAAAGGGAACACAAGCTAAGTTACTGTCTGAATATCTAAAGAAACTTGATCCTAGTAGAGATGTGCTATACGTACAGAGTGGGCAAGAGTTTAGAGAGTTCATAAAGGGTAATACAGAAACTCAAAAGCTATCTAAAGCAATATATGATGTTGGAGGACTACAACCAGAGTTCCTTGCTGTATATATGTGGGCAAGTGTTCTTGTAAGCAAGTTTACAAAGAATGAACATATCATAATGGATGGTATGCCAAGAAAGTATCACGAAGCTGGTGTACTAGATTCAGTATTTAACTTCTTCGGAATACAGAAACCTCTCGTTATCAATATCGATATATCTAAAGATATTTCAGTCGATAGATTGATGGCTAGAAAAAGAGTTGATGATACAAGAGAGGATATAGAGGAGAGACTATCATGGTATGAGACAGACGTTGTTCCAGCTATAGGTTTCTATGCAGTTAACGAAAAGTATAACTTTGCTAAAGTTGATGGTAATAGATCAATAGAGGAGGTACATAAAGATATAGTTGAGTTAGTTAAATAACGATGATTACGATAAAGACAAAGGAGGATATAGAAAATCTAAGGGAAGGTGGGAAGAGACATGCTTACATACTTAATGCATTAAAGAGTATGGTAAAGCCTGGCGTTACCACTAAAGAATTAGATGATGAAGCGCACAGACTAATAACTGAAGGTGGAGATACTCCATCGTTTTTGAATTACAAACCAAGAGGAGCTAAGAGAGCATTTCCAGCAAGTATCTGTGTGTCAGTAAATGACGAGGTGGTACATGGGATACCAAATGAAGAAGAGAAGATTTTAAAAGAGGGAGATATAGTATCCATAGACCTAGGACTGGTACATAAGGGTATGATTACAGATGCAGCTATAACTGTTTCTGTGGGTAGTATTTCACCTGAATTGAAGCAACTACTAGAAGTTACAGAAAAGGCCTTAATAGCGGGTATAAAGGCAGCTAAGGGTGGTAATACGGTAGGTGACATAGGTCTTGCTATAGAGAGAATGGCTATACCTCATAACTATGGAGTTATAGAGGAGCTAGCTGGGCATGGTGTAGGATATGCTGTACATGAGGATCCATACGTACCTAACTACGGAGAAGCAGGAAAAGGAGAGGTGCTAAAACCAGGCATGGTAATAGCTATAGAACCAATGTTTAACCTAGGTTCACGACATGTTGTATTGTCAGACGACGGTTACACATATTTAACAAAAGACGGTAAACCAAGTGCTCATTTTGAGCATACTATTTTGATAACGAAGGGAGGGGCAGAGGTGTTGACTTTGTAGGTAAAATATGCTATTATAATAGAGTAAATAAAGGTCATTGAAAATCTAGTAATCTTTATGTCTCTGGAGCAGTATCTTGAATGCCGTGCCGCTGAAGCGGTAGGGTGTTTGAGAACAATGCTCCAGTAAACATTAGGAGCAAACCAGTCACATGGGTGGAATCAATCCGTATTGTGAGTTAGTCCGCGAGACTGTGGAAAGTCCACATTGTATGAGAATTCAATTAAATAGCGGGTTCCAGCGTGGTGGGTGGGTTAGTCTCTGGGATGGACTAAAATTCGTTCCTATCGATAGAGCATCTGAGAATACTCACCATGATGACGGTGATGATTCCAAGGTGGTTATTGTCGACGACGGCTTCAAGGGAGCCATCGGAGAATTCCATGGAGTATCGGCGCATAGTTATCAAAGCTCGGTCCGACTTATCGGATTCACTGAACAGGAGTTAAGTGCTCCTACACCCGAGCAAGGGTGGAGTATGGATGGATCCGGGCTGTTCGCAGAAAAATGTGAACGTATCAAGAACTTTGGCGATTGGCTTGCAGCTATCGCCAACGATTCACTTGTTCCGATTCCAAATGGTGGGAGCATTCATCCTGTCTCTGGCAACAGAGTTGTGGAACTCCCATATGAGTGGGGAAACCAGGCTGCGAATCATTACGCTGTGATTTCACCAGAAGGGAAAATCATTCGTGAGGAATGCGGTTGTGGCGACAACGCCCCGATCGCTCTAAATTGGCCTATGGATTGGGAGTTTACTTCCAAGTCACTTGAAACGCAGAAGGAGCACGATAGGTTCAACCGCGCTCTCGATAATGGAATGTCTGATGAGTGGTTACCGATTTTGCGGTATCTGAAGGCATCCTACATGGTGCCGATCAACCCTTTGAAGGGGCTGAGGAAAAAGTATCACGGCACATGGACATACTACGAGGTAGGACAATGGCCTCGAGATATCGCTGATGGTGACGTCATCTTTAACGAAAACGATCCCCAAGATTGGGAAGCCATGGGTTCTGGATGGAGGGTGATCTACTCTCCCACTAAGAAGTAACTCGGTCAATCACGAGACGCAGTACCTAAGGGTACGGCGTCTCTTTTTTATATATACTAACCCCTCCCTCATGCTATAATCTCCCCATGACACACCCAAAGAAAGAAAAAACATTAGTGATTATAAAACCAGACGGTATTCAGCGTAGTTTGATAGGGGAGATAGTAAGTAGATATGAGAATACTGGTCTAAAGTTAATTGCAATGAAGATGATGGTACCTACACCAGAACTAATAGAGAAACACTATACTCTAGATCCAGAATGGCTACGTCTTGCTGGAGAGAAGTCTATAAAAAATGCAAAAGAGAAAGGACATCCAGTAATATCTGAAGATGCAATAGTTACAGGTAATGTAGTTCTCACATCACTTAAGCAATACCTAACAAGTGGTCCAGTAGTCGCTATGGTATGGGAAGGAATGCATGCAGTATCAATAGTTCGCAAGATCGTAGGCGTAACAGAACCACTATCATCAGATGTAGGAACAATACGAGGGGATTACGTTATAGACTCATACCAAGTATCAAATCATGATGGAAGAGCAATACGTAATCTAGTACATGCTTCAGGCTCAGTAAAGGAGGCAGAGGATGAGATAAAGCACTGGTTTAGTAAGGGGGAGATAATAGAATACACACATATTCAGGAGAAGATTCTCTATGGAACAATGTAGACTAAATATATTTTTAATGTCTAAACTGTAGTAAAGTATTGTATTTAAAAAAGAGAGGAATATAATAAATATTAGGTTACATTGAGTATTAACTCTATAACTTTTAATTTGGGAGATTGAGAATCCTCGTGATTCAATTATGTTGCACCTTGGTGTTATCATTAAGATCACCCACCTAGTAATTTACTAGGATTAATACTCATGTAGCCTATTAAAAACATCTGCCTAGAGCAGGTGTTTTTAATTTCTGATATAATCTTTGTATGATATCTAAAATTAAATTGCCTTTAGCAACAATATTACTCTCACTTCTCCTACTGGTACTTCATGTTAAGGCAATAGATGGTTACCTATACCTCAAGATTCCTTTCTACGATTTAATTACTCATTTCCTTGGTGGAGTATGTATAGCACTCTTTGCTCTATATGCATTTAAAAAACCAAAATATATAGTACCGATAACAATTGTTGTAGGACTAGGATGGGAAGTATTTGAAGTATATTACGGAATATCTGGCTGGCCATTACATACTTTAAACTACTGGGTTGATAGTGTAAAAGATATGTTTGTAGATACATTAGGTGCACTCGTGGTATATATAATTTATAGAAATAAATGATTAATCTAACATTTTGTAGTGGAGTAGGGAGTGTAACAGGAGCTAACTTTCTTTTAGAAATTTCTAAAGACAAGAATAGCAAGAGTAAAAAGATACTAGTTGATTGTGGATTGATTCAGGGAGAAAAAGTAGCACAAGCAGAGAACAGGGAGGACTTTCCATACAAAGCTAATGAGATAGATATTCTCTTCATAACTCACGCTCATCTAGATCATGTGGGACGTATACCAAAACTAGTTAAAGAAGGATTTAATGGAATAATATACTCAACTCCAGAGACTCAATCACTAGCTAAATTAATACTTGAAGATGCAGTAGGACTTCTACAGAAAGAGGCAATAAAGGAAGGGGTACTACCGATATATGAGGAACATGATATGAGAAAGGCATTATCTCTATGGCAAAGTATTCCATACCATGAGAATACTAGCTTCCCAGAAGACTTCGCTCCAGGATTTTCTATATACCTAAAAGATGCAGGACATATACTAGGATCTTCAATGATTGAGTTTGCAGTCGAAGGGAAGAAAATTGTATTTACTGGAGACCTTGGTAATACCCCAACTCCACTACTACGAGATACCGAATCAATATCTGGAGCAGACTATGTAGTAATGGAGAGTGTGTATGGGGACAGGAATCATGATACAAAAGACGAGAGAAGAGGGAAGCTACAATCTATAATTAAAGACGTAATTGAAAAGAATGGAACTTTAGTAATCCCAGCATTTTCTCTAGAGAGAACTCAGGTAATACTTTATGAAATAAATGAACTTGTAGAGACAAAAGCCATCCCATCTATTCCAGTATACGTAGACTCACCACTAGCAACTAAGGTTACAGATATTTACAGAGCCAGTACAAGACTATTCAATGACAAGACGCAAGAACAGATACGAGGTGGGGATGATGTATTCAATTTCCCCAAACTATCATTCACAGTTAGTGCAGATGAATCTAGATCTATAGATCATGCAAGATCACCTAAGATAATTATCGCAGGCTCCGGCATGTCAGTAGGGGGAAGAGTAATACACCATGAAGAGATATATTTAAATGATGCTAAGAATACAATATTACTTGTTGGATATCAGACTCTAGGATCTATAGGTAGACATCTACTAGATGGATCAAAGAAAGTTAATATCCACGGGAATGAAATTGCAGTTAATGCAAAGATAGAATCAATACTAGGATATTCATCTCATAAGGATTCAGATCATTTACTTGAATTCATTTCTACAACGCAGGATAGTGTAAAGAAAGTATTCGTAGCGATGGGGGAGCCCAAAGCATCACTATTTCTAGTACAGAAGATACGAGACAACCTAAATATAGACGCTATGTATCCTGAGAGATTGAAGAAGTATGAGTTGAAGTAATGTGTATATCCTGTTAATAAATATCACAAAAATAGGGAGTTTTAGCAACAAATTTTATTTGGATTTCATCTCGTTTTGATAGAGTTATTGGATGTTTCTACATCCAAAAATTATTAATGAGCTAATGAAATATAACAAAGGAGAGGATATTCCGAATCCTGATTTCTGTATTGACCTAGATATTATTTTTAATAAAAAGAAAGTAGTAATAACTAGTAGGTCCGTGTCTCATATATTACAGAAGAAGAAGGTTGGAATAATCCTAATCAACTTAATTACAGACTGTATTAGTAAACACACTATTGTATTTATAAGTGACAAGTGGAGCAACCACGAAAATCCTAGATATATATTACTTGGAGCAAAATTAAATAAAGAAAAGCATTCGGCAGTTGTAATAGAGTACGATGAAATAGGTGATTGCTACTTTGTGGTAACGGCCATGGTTTCCAAAGAGAAGTACCTTAGTAGAAAGTACAAAAAGCTTAGATAAATTATGCGGGGCGGGGAGGACGGCACCCCTCCATCTGCATATACCTTTCGGTACGCTGGCATCCGAGCCGTATTTTTATGCTCTTCTGCCCCACATAATTTACCTAAGCTTTCTATACATTAATACTAGCAAATCAGTATTTAGACTGTCAACAAGTATTAAACCACTTTTTTACAACTTTCCATATGAGTTTTTTTGGATCTATATTTCGGAGAGATGTGTAAAATATAAAATAATATAGAAGAAATATTACGGTCCGTCATTTCCTTCACCCTGATAATTAATTACGTGTTTAATTTTACCGCTTAATATATCTTTTTCTAGAACATCTGGGTTATCGGATAATATTTTGCCTTCATCAAATATATGGTATCTATCACGCGCGTAAGATTCAATTATTGGTTTAAACGATTCGTTATCTACTTGTTCCACCTTCTTACCTTTATAAAATACCATCTCTTTATTCCAGGCATATTCCGTAGTTATACATTTAAATCCATTTCCAGTACTAAATTTTAATCCATCAGGACTAACATTCAGGGAATTACCTTGAAAGAATACATTTTCGCCATTTGTCCAATATAAAAAACTTTCACAAGATCCTGATGACCAATCATTTTGTCCAGGTACAACTATAAATTTTTCTAAAGAAGAATCTGTAATCTTTTTGTCTTGATAGTAGATATGGTTATTACTATATGAATATTTTTCTTGAATATATTTAAAATCTTCAGGCTCGGCATCATATAATTTAGCCTGATTTAGATAAACATAATTTTTATCTAACCAATAATCTCTGTCTAATTCATGAAAAGTTAGTGAATTTACTCCTACTAATTCTCGTACGTCTGGAGTTTGCTCGTTATATAGTTTATATGAACTAAATAAATACACAGTTTCTGGGTTAAATATATACAGTCCTCCATTTGGGGCATACTCCACTTTATATATATTTGATGGCAATTTTTCTATATATATTATTTTATTTATTTTATCTAAATTGCCATGATCATAAAAATAAACTTTCTTATTATTAAGAATGATCCCCTTAGATATATATCTAAAGTCCTTGATAGTTAAATCTATCCTTCCATTCGTATCGATCAGACTATGCTTATCACTTGCCAAGCTATAATTTTCATCAATAATATTAAAACTCGCCATGTCTATAGGGGGTGTTAATTCTAGCCTAGAGGGCGCGCTACATCCAGCCGAATATCCATTCCATATATATTCGTCGTCACCAAAATATTTTCCACCATATACTTTAAATCTATTCTTATCGATTTCTATCTTTGTCAAGATTACAGGATTACCACCACAGTGATGCACAAAGTATACATCATTGTTTATAGACCATAAACTCAGATCACGGTTAATTAGAGCCCACTCTGTCTGATCAATATATTGATTTTTTGTATCAGGTTTATTTACGAAGCTATTCAATAACAACAAGATAGCCAAAAAAAATAATAATGTATAAAAATACGTTATTATTTTTTTGCTTTTAATCATGTAATATATTATACACCCCTCAAAATATTACCCAACCTTCTTCACTATAGCTTCAAATGATTTAGGATTCTCAAGTGCTAGTGTAGCAAGTGCCTTTCTGTCTAGAGAGATATTTGCTTTCTTTAGGTTACCGATGAACTTACTGTATGAATATTTAGGATCAATGTTTCTTAGAGCTGCATTGATTCTTACGTTCCATAGTCTTCTAAAATCACCCTTCTTGTCTCTTCTGTGTGCAAAAGCGTATGCTCCAGCGTGTGAGATAGCTTCATAAGCTACTCTCTCTTTCTTACTACGAGCAAAACGATATCCTTTTACTTGGCTTAGTATCTTCTTTCTTGTTTTTAGTGCATTAACACCCTTTTTAACTCTTGTCATGGTATTTTTGTTATTCTATTTATGCGTTTATTAAAAATCTACTCTTTTCCTTAGCTGTCATATGGAATGGAGTTGAACGCTTCTTTGCTAACTGAGCACGACGTCCTTCTTTAGAGTTGAAGTGGTTTTGGCCAGTTGAACGAGCAAGAATCTTTCCGTTTCTTGTTATCTTTAGTCTCTTTAAAAATGATTTATTTGTTTTCATATTATTTACTTTTCTCGATTATTGCTGACAAGCCTTTTAGTCCTTTTGTTGGGGGACTTACAACCTTATATTCGGTCGTAATTAGCTTAAATATTCTGTCCATTCTTTCTTTATGGAAATTGATATCCATATATTTTGAACGTCCACTCAAGTAAAGGTCGATCTTAACTCTATGGCCATCATTGAGCCATTCTGAGGCTTTTTTGGCTTTTAGCTCTAGATCATGGTCTCCAGTACCGATTTTTACCTGAATATTCTTCAGATCTGACGTCTGAGTACGAGATTTAGCCACCCTCTGCTTCTTCTTTTCGTCGTATTGAAATTTACCATAATCCATGATTTTTGCAATAGGGGGGACGGCATTTGGGGATATTTCAATCAAATCAAGGTTTCTGGCCTTAGCTTCAGTCAAAGCCTGCTCAAGAGGAAGAACACCCAGATTTTCTCCTTTCTCGGTAATTACTCGCAATTCTGCGGCCTTTATGAAGTTATTTATTCTTACTCGAATGTTGCTCAAAGTATTATTTATTTCTATATTTATAGCACTATTTTGATATTATGACAATACTATAGGAAGTCTCTGATTAGACTTACAAGGAAACCAGATATTTTCTCTGCCCAGTATCGATTTTTCCACCTATCATAAGATATCTCTTCAGTGTCCTCTAGATCTCTTAGAAAATGACCTGATAGCTCTTTTGCTAGGTCCTTGTTTGTGCTTACAATGTTGGCTTCAAAGTTATATAGCAAACTTACAGTATCCATATTAAGTGTACCTACAGTAGACCAGTCACTATCTACAACCATAGTCTTGCTATGTACCATATGACCCCTATATAGATGTATGCGGATACCAGATTTTAGTAACTTAGTGAAGAATGACCTGCTGCACAGATCAACTAGAGGGTGATCACTCCACTCGGGTATAATTATCCTTACCAATACACCACGCTTCGCTGCAGCTCTAAGTACTTTCACAAGATATCTTGTAGGTACAAAGTACGGAGTAGTAATGTATACAGTTTTCTGAGCTTCTCTAATAGCTCTAGTAATTTCTTTGTATAGATGATGCTTACGAGGAAGGGGATAGTTGGTGATATATCTAAATTCAGATTCGCTATTAGTACTACTTCCAATACTAGTTGTCTTTCTCCTCAAAGCCCTGTTCCAAGTTCTCTCAAACTCTTCCTGCATATCAAATACAACTGGTCCTTCAACTTCAACAACTGTATCTCTCCAATTAATCATTTCATCAGATACACAAATACTTCCAGTAAATCCAATCTCTCCATCGATAACTAAAGTTCTCTTATGATTTCTAAAATACCAAGATCTATAATCATGGAACTTCAAAACACTTGGGAAGAGTGTCTTAAAGAAAACCAATTCAATACCTTTCTCTTTAAGCTCATCTGCAATACTTGAACCGAAGAAACTAAAACTTCCTGCAGCATCCCAAAGAAATCTAACCTTAACTCCTTGTTTAGCTTTCTTGGCACATACATCAATAAATTTTCTACCAATATCATTTGTTATGAAAATGAATTGCTCCAAATCAATACTTCTCTGTGCAGACTCACAAGCATTAAGCATTGCCTCCCAGCCCTCTTCGTTGGTGGTGTATAGGTTCCATTTGGTGGATGATTTCATGTATAAAGGATAGCATAAAATTAAAGGTAGGGTTAATATATTACTAGTATGGACGCACATGCTCTTGTTGATGATATAGTCCTGATTCCTGAGTTGAAATCTAAACCATTCTTCAAGTCAGAAGATAAATACTGGGATTTCTACTGGTGGTATGTCGACTATATGGAAGCTTGGCGCGAAGCCGAAGCAAAAAGAATTGCAGAATCACGGCGCGCCGCACCGTGATTTTTTTGTGTATAATATATGTTATGGAAAATGTAACTTTTTTAATCGCAGCAATTATTTTTGGATTCGTATTTTTTGGTCCACACACAAAAGCAAAAGAAAAGAAGGATGATAAGAAGGGAGGAGGAAAGAAATAGCTATATTAATTTGCTTCACTAAAATCTATTCTGTATCCTTGTGGCAAAGTAATCGACTTCAGTAGCTGTATTGTTTTAGTTTTTTCATCTAAATATTTCTCTTCTACTGGGTCCACGAAGTCTTTTTTGTTGAGAGCATTTGAGCTAAGATCGAATATATATTTTTCTGTCCCGTATAATAGTAAAGAATTGGTATTACTATCGTATTTAATTTTATATACACCTACTGGCATTTGTTCTTTGGTTATAATTTCAACTTTTTTAGACGGACTGTCTATGTCTAACTGTATTACATGTGTATATGTACTGGTTGATTCATTTCCAACAAAATATGTTTCAAATACTTTGTCTTTTGATATTAATATGTTATTACCAGTGCCACAGTCATTACCTGAGCTTGCTATAAATCTAGATGTTTTCAGATTCGGATTAAACAGATCATATGAACTACCTGACAAACACGCATCTCCCTCACCGTTCACTAACCAGTAACGTCCTTCAATTTCTTCTATACTTCCATTTCTACCATCACTAATTTTTTTTACAACGCTACTATCATTTAATGGAAGATCTACATAATACGTTCCTCCAAGGGCTAGATAGCCACCAGTTGAAAAGAACATGGTATTTCCAATTTTTATAATCTGATTTATATAGAGCCTGTCAGTATATTCATTGTATAGTAATAATTCCTTACCAGTCTTAAGATTAAAAGCAAACACCTGAGCCCTCGGCCCATAACCATTCGAGCCAACTATAAAATGGTCACCATCAATCAAGATTGGACTATACTCTAGGTCACCATAAATAGTATTCCAATAGTTATTATAACCAGTTTGCAATTTTATTCCTTTATACATTTTTTCCCTACCTGTATCTGCTAACAAATTATCTTTTTTAACTGGAGTAGATACTGCTATCTCTTGATCTGTCGATGTATCAATAGTTACAGCCACAACTTCTTTTTTATATTCACAATACGAATTCAGAAAGAATCCCAATATTATTACAACCAAAATAATCCAACAAGATAAGATAATATTTTTTTTATTCATTCAATAAGTGTACAGTTTGAAAATTAATATAGCAAGAAGTATTTTAAAAATAAAAGTTATGCACACTTTTATTTATTTTTTTAATTAATATTTATATTTTAATGTTAATATATTAACAGTGGTCGATAAAATAATTTTAATCAAAAAAATATTTACACTCTAATGGCAAAAGCAAAAAAGAAAGTAACTAAGAAGTCTTCAAAGAAATCTAAAAAAACTACAAAGAAGACAACTAAGAGAAGAAAATAAATAACAAATCCCACCGAGTTCGGTGGGATTTCGTTTTCATCTTGATGTCCTTATCGCAATGCCTACCATCGTATCCATGTTCTGGACTGCTGGTTGATTGAATTCAATCCTCACAACCTCCAGAAGGGTATTGGTATTCAATCTCAGGTGATATGCCAAAATGTCTTTGGTCCTACTACCATTTTGTGTGGAGTAGAAACTACCACCTTCATACTGCATCAGTTTGAATCCATTCCTTTCTTTGTATTCAACATGTGCTGGATCAACCTTCGGCATGAAGGTATTGATGAGTCTCACTGACCAGACATTGTTTCCTTGATATCTGGACTCAATAACTGAATCATGATTTTCATGATCTGCTTCTTCAAAGCAATTGATCCTACAGTCATTGGTGTGGATGTGACCAAGTTTGAACGCTTCAGTCCAGATATCACTCTGTCCTGAAACTCGCATTAATGTCAGTGTAGACATTAACATTACAAGAACAAGTTTGATTGAGTGCATGGTGTTCTCCGGGGATAATGATAGCATTTTTAAGAAAATGTGTAGATGGGTAGAGTATGGTTATTTAACATGTAAAAGAAAAGACCTCCTCGAGAGAACCTAACGAAGGTTTTCTTGAGGAGGTCAGAGATTCAGATTGTATTGTAAAAGTTGGTTTATGCCGCCAACTGAAGTCCTTCGATCCTTGCAGGGTCGAGCTTACTCCCATCAGCAGGATAAAGAACAATGAGCTCTCCAATACTGGGACAGTTGATGCAGATGCGATCGCCGCCTCCGATTTCAGGACGACTAGGACCGATGTTGCTGACACCGCTGATCTGGAGGCTAATCGCCCAATCTTCTGTGTCGTCCTTTACCCACTTGCTGGGGCTAGAGGGAAAACCCTCGCATTTGCCCATCCAGTCCAGTTCGATGACAAGTTCGCCACTGGTGACGCGTCCAGACTTTATTTGACCGCGATAGAGATAGCCTTGACCTTCGTTTTGGATTTCAATTTGACCACCAATAAATGGCGTCAGAAGTTCCGTTGTGAGATTCATTGAATTACCTTGGATTGTTATTTTGGTTGCAAACCAGCACGTTCAAGCTAAAAACACACTATCATTAAATAGTACCTGTGTCAAATGTGGTGGAGATGCCGAGAATCGAACTCGGGTGCAGATGAAATCTAATATTGGATCTACATTGTATAGAAAACTTTAGCGAGGTCGCCCTCTTTTAACTTACATACTATAAAGTAAACAAAATATATGTAAGCGATTCCCAGAGTTTCAGATTGTAAGCAGGGAAGTGAATACAATCCAATTCGAAGGTTATATCACTCTAACACTAGTTTCGAAACCTAGTGTAGAACGTCGTTTAGGGAACAGTATTAAACTGTTGCGTAAGCGAAAGCAAAGCTATTAGCTCCAAAATATGGAGACACAGTAGACTTCGCCTTTGTTATAGCTGATTTAGCATCTAACATTTCCGTCATTTTAAAGAGGTGACGGAGCTCTACAATGCACAATATTGAGTACCTCAACTGTCGAGGCCTTTCATCCCCATGTATTAATTTTCAACGATCCTTAAACTCTCTTCGAATATCACGATTTACCTCTCGCTTCTTAATGTCCTCGCGCTTATCAAACTTCTTCTTACCGCGAACAACGGCGATTTCAACCTTGATTTTCTTGTCCTTACTATACATTGAAACTGGCACTATTGTCAAACCCTTCTTTGCCTCCAAACTAGCTAGAGTTTGTATCTCACTTTTCTTAAGTAGTATCTTCCTGTTTCTCTCAGGATTATACTCCTTAGGCGTATTCTTTACCTGATACGGAGGAATATTAAGGGCGATTATGAATACCTCACCACCACGCACAGTAATATGAGATCCCAATAGGGAACCTTGGTTGTTTCTAAGGCTTTTAACCTCAAGTCCAAGCAACTCAATACCAGCTTCGAATTTCTCGAGAATTTCATAATCTACTGATATTTTCTTGTTGTATATTAACCTGTCTGACATAACAGAATTATCATAGCATTTTTCTACATTTTAAGTATAATCAACACATGTCTAAAAAAACTGAAAATCAAAAGAAACCTAGTCGTTTTGGGTTAGTAAATTCAATAGCTCTAGCTATATTGGTCTTGTTTATAATCACAAATACCTTTGCATATATCGCTGAACAGGGTGGTAAATCTACAAGTATCGCCATATCAGAATTAGTTAAGGATATTAATGCTTCAAAGGTAAGTGAGATAACTGTAAGAGGAGATGATGTAATTGCTCTATATACTGACAAAACTACAAAGACAGCAAAGAAGGAGACAGACTCTGCAGTTACTGAGACATTTGCAAGATATGGTATAACAGCAGAGAAGCTCAATGCATTGAAGATTGATATAGAAGGACCTGGTGGATTTGCATATTGGATTATCCAACTCGCTCCATTTATAGTACCAATACTTTTCCTAATACTCATCGTATGGTTCTTTACAAGACAAGTTAAGGGTTCAGGAATGCAAGCATTCTCATTCGGTCAATCTAAGGCTCGTATCATTCTTCCAGATGACACTAAACAGAAAGTTACTTTCAAGGATGTTGCTGGAGCAAAAGAAGCAAAGCAAGAACTTGCAGAGATTGTAGATTTTCTAAAGAATCCTAAAAAGTTTTTGGAAATCGGAGCAGTAATACCAAAAGGAATACTACTTATGGGTGCACCAGGAACAGGTAAGACACTTCTAGCTCGTGCTGTTGCAGGAGAAGCTGGAGTAGCATTCTTCTCAATATCAGGATCAGAGTTCGTTGAAATGTTTGTCGGAGTTGGAGCTAGTCGTGTTCGTGATTTGTTCAAGATGGCAAAGCAAGCAGCACCAGCAATTATATTCGTAGATGAAATCGATGCTGTAGGACGCGCACGTGGTACAGGAACTGGAGGAGGTAATGATGAGAGAGAACAGACACTAAACCAGATACTAGTTGAGATGGATGGATTTGAGCCTAATGAAAAGGTGATTGTAATGGCTGCAACTAACAGACCAGATGTACTTGATCCAGCCCTACTTAGACCAGGAAGATTTGATAGGAGAGTTACAATTGATTTACCTGACAGAAATGACAGAGAGGAGATATTAAAAATACATTCAGCTAAGAAACCATTTGCTGAAGATGTAGCTCTTAAAGTTATTGCTGAAAGAACTCCAGGATTTTCTGGCGCAGACCTATATTCTCTAATGAATGAAGGGGCTATACTTGCAGCAAGAGAGAACAGATCAAAGGTGGCACAGTATGATCTAATCAGAGCAATTGAGAAAGTAATGCTTGGACCAGAGAGAAAGAGTCATATCCTATCAAAGAAAGAGAAGGAGATAACTGCATATCATGAAGCAGGACATGCTCTAGTATCTTCAGTGCTTCCATTTGCAGATCCAGTACATAAGATATCTATAATCTCACGCGGTAGAGCTGCAGGATATACACTTCACTTGCCACTTGATGACAGGAAGATGCAGAGCAAGAAAGAATTCTTGGATGATATAGCAGTATCACTTGGGGGATATGTTGTAGAAAAAATGATGTTTAACGATGTTACAACAGGACCATCTAATGATCTACAAGTTTCTACAGCTCTAGCTCGAGATATGGTTACAAAGTATGGTATGTCAGAGAAGATAGGGGTACTAGCACTTGAGAGTTCTGGAGGAAGAGCTATGTTTGGAAAAGGAGTAGAAGAGAATGTATTCTCAGAGAAGTTAAGTAGTGAAGTTGATGGAGAAGTTGCTCGCATAATGGATGAAGCATATAAAAAAGCAGAGCATGTAGTAAAGACACATAAGCCAGCATTAGATGCTATAGCTAAGAGATTGATAGAGGTGGAGAATATCGAAAGAGATGAATATGAGACTATTATAGTAGCTCATGGTATCGAACTTAAGAAGAAGTTGGATATAGAGCATTCGAACTAGGTAAATTTTATCCAGATTTTATCAAAATTTTATACGGATTTCATCTCGGTTTGATATGCTGGATGGATGGCAAGAAATATAGATAAAAACAAAGCTATATCATTACGTAAAAAAGGATATAGCTACAGTCAGATAAAAGAAAAGATAAAGGTAAGTAAGAGTACATTAAGTCTCTGGCTTAGAAACTTTCCTCTATCCGAAGAAAGAATTAGAGCCTTGAGAGATAACAATCAAGTTAGGATTGAACATTGTCGAAATACAAAAGAAGCTAATAGGAAGAAAAGATTAGAGGCTATATATCAATCAGTAGGTGGAGATATTGATAGATTATCAGAAAGAGAGATAAAGCTTTGTGGTTTGTTTCTATATTGGGCCGAGGGTACAAAATCAAGAGGTGGACCAGTCGTCATATCAAATACTGATCCAAGTATGATTAAGTTTTTCTTCAAGTTCCTACTCTTAAACGATATTCCCAAGGAAAAGATATTCGTTAGATTACAACTATATAGAGATATGGATCAGGGTAGGGAGATAAGATTCTGGTCTAACACTCTCGGAGTAAAAGAGATAAATTTTAAGAGGTGCTATATTAAGAAATCAAATATAACTGATATTACATATAAAACAGGATTTGGTCATGGCACATGTTCACTCATGGTTGGGGATGTAAATCTATATAATAGAATCATTTCAAGTATCAAATACATTAAAGACTCATTATGTTGAGAAAAAACGTATAATAGTCTATTATGTTGGTAAGCGCGCGTAGCTCAGTTGGTAGAGCATTCGACTTATACTCGAGCGGTCCCAGGTTCGACCCCTGGCGCGCGCACCAAATAAAGAATATTACTCTACTCCCAATGCGTAATATTCTTCTTCCTCTCCTTTAATTCCTTTTTAACCTGAGGATAGCTATTAATCTCAATATCAATATCCACAATATTCTTAGCTTCAGTTCTAGCAGCTTCTACCATCTTAATATTCTGTAATGCTTCCATGGCAATATCAGACACTCCCCATTGCTTGCCTCCAGATAGTTCGCCAGCACCACGGAACTTAAGGTCATATTCGGCTAGTTCGAATCCATTCTTTGCAGTCTTAAGTGCATTCAATCTACTAACAGTCTTTTCACTCTTAGTCTCAGCAAATACATAACAATATGCTTGATTGTTAGATCGTATAACTCTTCCTCTTAATTGATGTAGTTGTGCAAGACCAAATCTCTCAGCACCCTCTATGATGATGACAGTAGCATTAGGTACATTAACTCCAACTTCAACTACAGATGTAGCACAAAGTATATCTATTTTATGCGCTTTGAAATCAAGCATAACTTTGTCTTTCTCAGCTGGCTTCATCTTGCTGTGTAATATGCCAATGCTATATTCCTTGAAAACTTTTTCTTTAAGTCTCTTAGATTCCTCTATAACTGATTTAGCATTGATTGCCATCTCTTTGTCTGGATCTGGTTCATCAATACGAGGACATATAACATAGGCTTGTCTACCAGATTGCAGTTCACTACGCACCTTCTCATATATTGCATCTCTCTGATCAGGTGTAATGATCTCAGTAATTACAGGTTTTCTTCCGTGTGGCATTTGATCTAGTAGGGTTAGATCTAGATCTCCGTATATTGTAAGGGCAAGAGTACGAGGTATTGGAGTTGCTGTCATTGATAGCAGGTGAGGAGCACGCATCTTACCTAAAATATCCTTTTGAACTAGTGATGCTCTCTGCTTCAATCCAAATCTATGTTGTTCATCAATTATCACATATGCCAAGTCTCTAAACTTAACTGTTTTCTGTATCAGAGCATGAGTACCAATCAATATAGGTATCTCACCATTCGCCACCCATTTAAGAAGTTGAGCTCTAGATATATCAGTCCACCCTTTAGGATTAATCTTTGAAGGAAACTTCCTGCATCCACTACCAGTTATGAGTCCAACTTGTATTCCTAGATATGAGAAGTATTGTATGAATGATTCAAAGTGTTGTGTTGCAAGTATCTCGGTAGGGCACATATATGCAACTTGTAGATTACCAAATTTACGACCCTTGGGGGTTGTGGTAACTACAGCATATGCAGTACTAGCAGCAACAGCTGTCTTACCAGAACCAACATCTCCTTCAAGTAGTCGAGACATAGCATGCCCACTTTTAAAATCGGATACAATTGTCGATATAGATTTATGTTGAGCTTCTGTAGCTTCAAAGGGGAATCGTTTAATGAACTCATCCATATTCTTTTGACTTGGCTCTATGGCATACGCTTCGTTTTGTTGGTACTGCTTTCTTGCTATCTGTTTCTCTAGTTGGATATAGAAGATCTCTTCAAAGGCAAATCTTTTTCTTGCAGTCTGTGCATCAGATAGCTTCATTGGTGTATGCATCCATATTAATGCTGTCTTTATACCAGGCAAACTATATCTCTCAAGTATTTCTTTTGGAATTGGATCAATAATGCTATCCAATACATCACTTTTTAATATCTCTATCACCTTATGGTATATCCAGTTTGAACTAATACCTTTAGATTCAGGGTATATGGGGTAGAGAGTATGAGCTTCACCATCACTTCCGAATAGCGAATCACCAACACCTATTGGTATTTTGTTTATAATCTCAAGCTTAGGATTTGAGAAATATATCTCTCCAGTTTTTCTCTGACTTACCTTACCCTCAATTCTTACCAGTACTCCCTCTGGAGTCATTTTTGCTAAGTATGGTTGATTGAACCATACACAATGTATTTTTCCACTCTCGTCTTCAACCCATGCATCAGCCATCGCTATCTTACTTTTGTATCCCTTACTTGTCTTAAGTTTAGATATTCTTCCAAAGATAACGGCAGTATCTCCTTTCTTAAGTGAAGATATATTCTGTGTCTGACTAGAGTCGCCGTAGCGTGCAGGGAAGTGATATAGCAGATCGAGGATGGTGTGTATACCAAGTTTCTTCAATGCATCCTTTTGAGGTGTACTTAGTCTAGAGTGTTCTGTGATTAAAGAGTGTATATCCATTCGCATATTATACGATACCAGACACTCCAATACGATTGACTCTAGCTATGTTTACTTGTACCATTTCGTTAGTTTTAGGTCTTCTTATGAATGCATTCAAAAACCTACTCCATACCGCAATTATGGGTATTGGAGCCTGTGTAGTAATACTCGGCATACTGATTGATTTATTCGGTATGTTTTTAACGATATTTGCTGTGGTTGCTGAAATCCCACTTCATGAAATGACTCGATTTATGCCTGCATATGCAATGGGAAGCGCATTTGCTGTTGTGGCGGCAATTGTCTTGAGGTTTATTACCTTTGATGGTGACATAAAATCCATGACAATTTTTCTTTTGTGGTTGTCACCCTTCGGATTCATCATTTTTGTCGGAATCTCCCTTGTGGCGATTCTCATCTTCGTGATACCAATAGTCCGCTCTGTTGTGGATGAAAAATTTTTTCCAAAGTTCATAGGACAGGTAATGATGCCTGTGAAATGAAGTCTAGAACACCTGCGTCGATTGATCAGGTGTTTTGTTTTAAATGGTATAATAGAACCATGTCAGAAGCGTATGTATTAGACAGGGTGATATTCAAGAAAGGACAACAGTCTAAATACATTTTAGCTTGCAAGAATAAGCTAAAATTGTCGTATTCATCAATGTCGAAGCTATTTGGTGTCAGTCACAAAACTATATATCTCTGGGCTAAGGAGAAAAGAAAAATTTCACATAACGCCCTACTGGAACTATCTACGAGAAGTGGTATTTCTGTACCTAAGGATATCAAAGTAATTAAATGGATAGATCATTTAAGTGTAGCAGGAAAAAAGGGTGGAACTGTAAGATTTAAAAAGTATGGCGGTATTTGTAATGAAGAAAAAAGAAAGGACGCTTGGTATAAATGGTGGAATGAAAAGGGTATACATGCTATTAACCCTATCTACGATAGAAAAGAAATATTAATACCTGTTAAATCAGAGAAGCTTGCTGAATTCGTTGGAATTATAATTGGAGATGGAAGTATCAGTAATTATTCAGTTAGAATAACTCTAGATTCTGTTGCTGATAAAGAATATGTCACTTATGTAAAGAAAATAATTAAAGATTTATTCGGTATTGATTCTATTGTGTATAAGCATAAGAAGTTTAGAGCTGTAGATTTAGTTATACATAGAAGGAATCTAGTCGATTACTGTAAAAGTATTGGTCTTAAATCAGGTAACAAAATAAAGAATAATATCGATATACCAGAATGGATAAAGAAGGATAGCAAGCTATCGATAGCTTGTGTAAGAGGGCTGGTGGATACTGATGGTTGTGTATTCAAGCATTCATATAGAGTTGGTAAAAAGGTGTATGTATATAACAAGATTGCATTTACAAGTAAAAGTAAATTAGTCCTAATGTCGGTTGCGGATATTTTGATAAAACTAGGGTTTTGTGTAAGAATAACAAAAGATGGTAATGATGTGAGAATAGAGAACAAAAGTGATGTGTCAAAATACCTCAAAATAATTGGTACAGGTAATAATAAGTTCTTAAAGAAGTTGATTTAATGGAAACGTGTCGGAGTGGTTTAACGACCATCTTTGCTAAAGATGTGAGCCCCTTAAAGGCTCCGAGGGTTCGAATCCCTCCGTTTCCGCTTAGAATAATTAATAATATATGAAAACAAAATTTAAAATTTACATGTTGGTTGTGCTTTTGATCGCATTGGCGATTGTAATGTCTTTAAAGAAAGATACTACTATAGTTAGTGATGTTTCTAATACTACACCAGACTCTAGCGCCCCCGTTATCTTTAAATCACCATTAGCAAAAGTAGATTTTGTGAAGCAAGATATTAAGATTAATGCTGATATCTCTAAACCTTTTAAATTATCTGAAATAAAGAACATACCTGATATAGAGAAGGCATACGGTTTTAAATTCTCAAAAGAAGAGATAGATAGCCTGGAGAGTAATAAGTTTGTAGTAAAAAACATACTAGATACAAACCTAGCAAAGGACGGACTTCCTGTTTATGACAACAATAGAGAATTCGTATCACTATATAGCGGTATCTCTGGCAAACATGACTATAAAGACAGAACACAGGCTAATTCCGTATTTATATCTTCAGATATATCTATGTATTTGTTCTCAACTCTCTCTGCTGAGCTACTAAAGGAGACAGAGAATAAGTATCTTTTTGACAGTGTCCAATCAATGACAAAAGATATGTATGATCAGGCATCAAATAACCTTAAGAAATCAAATACAGAATCAGATATCAATAAGTGGAAGAAGGTTAGAAACTATCTTGCAATACCATACACTCTGCTATCAACTTCAGCAAAGCCAATAGATGCAGATAGCTATTGGAATTCAGAGAGTGCTAAAAATGGCACTCCGCTTGAGACCCTACAAGAAGAATTTATTGCTAAGGACAAGGATATCGATAGCTATGAGAATGCTAGTAAGTTTGTTGAAGCACTAAAACTAGATAAGGAAAGTCTAGACGTTGTACTAGCAGATCTTAAGCAGGTATATGGTGCATCAGAGGGAAGAGGAAAGCCAAAGATATTTGAGAAAGAATTCGAAAGAATAGTTTCTGATGTTGAAGTGGTAATACCATTCACTCTCTTTAAACCAAGAGGAACATATACAAGTAGCTCAATACGTAGACAATACTTTAGAGCAGTACAGTGGTATCAACAAATACCGTTTCTGCTAGCAAGTAATGATTTAACTAGTTACGCAGTAGGTATTGCAGGACTTTTGGATAGTAATGATAAGTCTAAGAAAAACTATGAATCACTCTCATCACTAATTTCTTTTGTAGTGGGTGAAAGTGATGATCTAGACGTAAGTGACTATATTGCAGCAAACAAGGAGTTAGGAAATGCAAAGGCTAATGATTTAAAAGCTCTAACTGAATATCTAAATAAGAGAAAGCCAGGAGCAAAGATAAAGGCAATGCCAGTTAACATAGATCCACTGGTCAACGTTACAGTAGAGGATGAGATAAATGCACTAGCCGGTATGCGTTTCTTGAGTCAAAAATTTATTCCAGATTCATATTGGACAAGTAGATTAACTAAGGGGGACGAGAGTGGAGTTAAATTATCAGATAAAGCTTCTTCATTGCAGATAATGTCAATCCTTGGATCAAACTATGCTAAATCTAGATTTACTGATCTACCATTCTATTCCGACTACAAGCAGGCAATAGATAATACTCACGATGCACTAAAGAAAGAAGCAGACGGATGGAGTGAAGAATATTGGAAGAGTAATCTATATACAAGTTCACTATGGACTGTGTCTGGATTGTTTAACTGGCTAGACACAAATAGATCAAGTCTACCTCAATTCATGCAGGCACCATTATGGAATGCAAAAACATTGTTAACCGCTTCAGGATTCTGGACTGAATTACGTCATACATCAATCCTATACGCTAAACAATCTTTTGCAGAGAAGGGTGGTGGAGGAGATGATGAGTGTGATTTAATACCTGTTCCAAATCCAGCAAAGGGATATATTGAACCACAAGCTGAGGCATATGATCGTTTGTACTACACAGCAAAAAGACTACTTGCTGAATATGATGCTAGAGGACTTAAGTTGAAAAACTCAGTAAAGCTTGAGAACTATATAGACCTCCTAAACAAAATTAGAGAATACACAAAACTTCAATTAGAGAATACATCATTCAACGAATCTGTTATAACAAAGAAGAGATATTCTGAATCTCAAGCAAAAGAATGTACTGAATCATTTATCTCACCTGATTCAGAGGTTAAGAGAGGTGGTGTTGTAAATCCAATAAGTCGATGGGAAGAAATTAGAGTTGATCTTGTAGAACAGATGAAATCATCACTACCTGAGTCGGTAGAAGGTCCAATACTTCCAATCAAAGACAAGAGAACTGCAGTAGTTGCTGATATACATACAGATATGAATGGAGGAATTCTAGAAGAAGGAACAGGAGTTCCAAGAATAATCTTTGTTGCAGTTAAGGATATCAACGGTCCTAGATTAACAGTTGGGTTTACATATTCTCAATATGAATCAATAACTGATGAAAGACTAACAGATGAAGATTGGCAAAGTAATTTCTATACCGACGAAGGAGGAGATAGTAGTATAACTTACAAGCCTAAGAAGGAATGGCCAACTAATAACAAATGGTTCAGAGATTTACTTGGAGACAAATAGCTAAATATCTAGCAGTAATACTTGCTATAGTCGCTTGTATTATCTTGTTTAGGGATATATATCAGAAAGATATATCATATATTGCAAATGATGAATCTCTTAATCTTGCTGTTATAGATGGAATAGTACAAGCAAAAGATGTGGTGATAAAAGATGAGATAAAGGCAGTGGTTGTGCCTCATCACCTTGTCGCATCTAAGTCTATAGCTTTGGGTATAAAGTCTATTGCAAAATCTAACCCTAAACTGGTTGTAGTAATATCACCAGATCATTTCAAATACTGTTCTAAAATGTTCTGTACATCAAAAGGGCAGTTTGAAACGTATTTTGGCAATTCATTAATATCTAACGAGGTTGTAGAAAAGATATTAAATTCAAAAGATATAATGGGTTCATCTAAGTTATTCTCTCTAGAACATGGAATATTTACAATTATTCCATTCATTAAATACTATATTCCTGATGCCGAGGTGGTACCAATTGTAGTATCACAGAAAGGAAGAGGAAGTAGCTATCAAAGGGAGGAGATACTTAGAATATTAAAACCAATCATTGTTCAAGACAATGTAGCTTTGGTAATAAGTAGTGACTTTTCGCACTATCTGCCTCTGGATGAGTCTAATGTGATGGATGAGCTAACATCAAAGTCATTTTGTACAGGTAATAGTGATGAAATACTTAATCTAAAAAACCCTAGTCAAAGTGATTGTCCACTATGTTTGTGGATACTTGAACAGACAGCAAAACAATTAGATTTCTGGAATCCTTCGATAGGTATACATACTAATTCGGCTAATTTGATGCGAGATGTTAGTGCAAAAGAGACCACAAGTCACTTTATGATCACACTGTCAGAAATAGATTCTGATGACAAGTGCATATTGAATGATTAAGCTATTTACCAAACCTCTTCTGATCGATTACCTCCTCAACGTTAAAGTATTCCTTCAAATGCCAAGGAGTTTGTAATAGTCGTATACCATCTATATCTGCTCTGTTCATTTTTGCTAATGAGGCAGGCCCCTTAAGAGCTTTGAGGATCTGAATCCTTCTGGTTCCGCTATTGATATGTTATGATTTTATAAAATGACTATTCAAGAACTTATAAAGGAATACAAAGATCAAGTTGAATTACTTTTTAATACAAATTACTCTGACAAGCAATCAGTACAATTACATAACAATAAATCTAAAAGATTGATTGAAATTGTAAATATAATTAGTACTAATTTTGGTAGTAGTGGTACAGAAGAATTTGCTGGCCTTCTTAATTATGAAAATTACGATACTAAACTCTATGCTGCCATACATCTTTTAGAAAAGCTTAATCCCAGCCAAGAAATAAAAGAAAAATCATTGAATATAATAGAAAAGTATGCAAAAAAGGATGATATTCGGGGAATAGGACTTAAACACTGGTTAAAAAATAGACAATAGATTAAAGTAAGCGAACAGAACTTTGTTTAATTGTGATCTAAAATAATAGACTACCTAACAAACCTCTTCTGGTCCACCACTTCCTCAACATTAAAGTACTCTTTTAGATGCCAGGGAGTTTGTAATAGTCGTATACCATCTATATCAGCTCTGTTCATTACAAAGTATGTAGGGAAGTATTCTTGATATAGATCCATACCAACTCCAAATAGCATATTGAAACCTTTTGAGATTAAGTAGTTTCTTCTTTCATCATTTGCAGAAAACACCTGACCGAATGGACCAATGAACATGTTAGTGTCACCAACAAGAGGTCTAACTTCCTTGTCCCATTTCTCTGTATCCCACTTAACCATATCGAGTGTAATACTGTTATCTCTGAATGGTAGTTGGTGAGAGAAACTATGGCTAGCAAATGACCAACCAGTTTGTTTTAGTCTGGTTACAATATTCTTTACTGACTCAACATCCTTTTTGTACGTACCAGAATTAACCTTGTTCGTTCTGTACCCGAACACTCCTTCATGTCCTGTAACCGCTATAACACCTCTAGCTCCATTCCAAGAGAAATCAGGATGTAGGTCTATAAAGTCATCTAGTATTGGGACAATATCACCATCACGAGTAACAATAGTTTTTCCTTCAGGAGTAGTTATCTCCGTAGCAACTCTACCTTGTTTGTCTAATACCAGTTTGTTGGCAAAACCATGACCATCTTGATCTTTGTAATAGTTTAAATCATCAAGAGAAAGTATTAATGGCTTTTTACCTTCTGGAAGTAGAAGGGTATTTCTAGATATACCAGTTGTAGTTGTAGAGATTAATATATTTGGATTAATCAAAACAAAGTTATCTGAATACAACTTAGGAAGTATCTTGTAGAACTCATCTCGAGTAATCATATAGTCCTGATATCCTTGAGCATGAGGTGTGCCATCAAATGCTAGTTCTGGATATACAATGAGACTATGGAAGAATATATGATATATCTTTCCAGTATATGGAACAGTAACTATAACTGGAGCAGGTACGGGTTCTGGTTTCGGAGCATTAAACTTACCGTACGTAAAAATAGCTATTACAACTATTGTCAGTGGAATTATCAATCTATATTTCTTTAATGTTTTCATATTACACACTCTTTATCGCATTTCTAATATCATCAAAACTACCACCTACTTTCTTCCCAGGATTTAAAATATTTAATGGATCAAATATATATTTAGTCTTCTTAAATATACTTACAACTTCTTCACCAAACTGTTGTGTCAGGTATGGAGTTCGTATAATTCCATCATTGTGTTCTGCAGAATTTGAACCATGGTATTGTGCTACCAAACTATATATCTTTCCAGACAATTCTAGTATGACATCAGCAGAGAAGGGAGATTTAAGATCCATAAGAGGAATGATATGGAAGTTACCATTACCCAAGTGTCCTTGTACGGTATAGCTTAACTTGTATTCATCAAGTAGTGCTTTAACTTTAGGAAGAAATTCGGGTAAATACTCAGGCTTAACTATTATGTCGTCTATAAAGGGGGCTGTACGCTTTCCTTTAGAATGCTTTCTAAGTAGATTGAAACTTTCATGTCTAATCTGTCTGTACTTATCAGCCTCAGCTGTAGAATGAGCTAAATGCATATGGAATCCAAAATGCTTAATATGATCACGTACTGCAATCAACTTAGCCTTAACCTCTTCTTCACTAATACCAGTAAACTCAATCATTAATATCATCTTAGGCACACCACCTGTAAGTAGCATAAATGTCTCTGGAACAAATTGCATACCAAGCTTGATAGCTCTAACAAATCCTAGTTCCTTAAAGAAATCGAAGAAGAACTTAACTGCAAGTATCATACTCTTGTCATCGTAGGTCTCTAGACTGTCTGGCTTAAAAGGCAATACTTCATTCACTAACTTACTCACATCATCCAGAGAGGGAAGGAATACGGCTAGAATATTTGAACAAGTTTCAAAAGGAATGATTTTAAAATCTATTTCCGTAACTATACCCAATGTTCCTTGTGATCCTACAATCAACCTACATAGATCAAACTTTCCACTTTCTTTGTCATATACATTCCAGAGATAGTAACCAGAAGAATTCTTGGATACCTTAGGCTTTGCTCCAGATATAACCTCATAGTTATCATTAATTAATTTAAATATCTCTTTGTATAGATTTCCTTCAAAATCATTCTGATTTATCTTAACTTCCAATTCCTGTTTTGTGAGTGGTTTAACAACATATTCATTACCATCAGACAAAACTATCTTAAGTGAGTTAATATATCTCTCCGTCTTACCATACTTAATACTCTTTTCTCCACCACTGTTGTTACCAACCATACCACCAACTGCATTGATCTCTCTTGAAGCGGTATATGCAGGCATATATCGGTCTAATTTCTTTGTCTCTTTGTCGAAATCTCGGTAATAGCAACCAGGCATTGCAATTGCATGATCAGGTGTGACTTCAATTATCTTGTTCATGTATCGAGTAACATCAAGTATGATGGAACTACCGATAGCAGCACCAGTCATATCTGTTCCTGCAGAGCGTACGGTGATGGATAGCTCAGGATTGGCTTCTTTGTTTGCATTTACCCACTTAACTAGAGTCTTGATATCCTCACTGTCTTTAGGGAACATAACTGCACTAGGTTTAATCTCAAAAAGACTAGCATCTTTAGAGTATTTGGTAAGAGTTTGCTCTGATATATCTATATCACCTTTAAAACTATCCTTTAGAGAATCGTATATGTTATTCATCCATATATACTATCAATATTTGTAAAAGTATCATAATTTCCGTATAGTATATGGGAAAGTATGGAAAGATGGGTGAGTGGTTTAAACCAGCGGTTTACTAAACCGCCGTTCCTTAATTGGAACCGCGAGTTCGAATCTCGCTCTTTCCGCAGAATGATGATTTTTTTCCTTGTCCTAACTTCTGCCATAGCCTTAATTTATATTGCTTCTTTGTACAGGATGATTAATTTTGGATGTGACAATATAAGTGAGACTATTAATAGTGGTGTAGTGGACGTACTTAAGATACTAATACCTATTATTGGTATATTGTGGGGGTTTGAAGAATATAAATCTAAGGAATTATACAGTCTCAAACTGGAAACTTTTATGCAAGCCTTAGAGATTGTAGATTCAAAAATTTTGACCATGAATTTAGGTTTTGATAACAAGACCTATGTTGGACAGTTTTGCAAGACGGAGCCTCCAACAGATCTAGATATAAATCGTTCGCTTGGTAAGCTTGCTCTGTTATCCGATGATAAGAATATCCCACAGCTCTACTTGAGCATAGTATTTTCAACAACAACACCTGGTCCTGTGCCTCTAAGAAGTAATTTAATTACAAAGATGAGAATGGAGCTCGATGTGTCAGGTGAAATCGACTGGGGTATTTTAAATAATGGCGACTCATTTTCTTTGCCATTAGGTTGTATTATTTCTGACAAAGAATAAAGGATTGGTGTTATAATAGACCCATGATGATAAATAATTTCGCAAGTGTAGTTAATTCAAATGCATTCTTTGGTCTAGGTTTTGGGCTATTCGCCCTAAGTTCACTAGTACTACTAGTCTTAATGCTAGCAGTAATAACTTTGAAAGGTTATGCACTATGGCATGCAGCAAAGAGAGATGAAAAGGGATGGTTTGTCGCAATACTCCTAATCAACACAATAGGTATACTAGAACTTGTATATCTATACTCTGTAGTTGGTCTATGGAAGAAGAAGGCAGTTAGTGTGCCAGAGTCAAAACCTTAACATCTTTAAACCCAGCTTGTAGAAGAGAATTCTTTGCTTCTTCAAGCGTACCTCCAGTTGTAGTTACATCATCGATGATAACTATAGATATATCACTACTAGATTTAGTAACTCTAAATATACCTTTAATATTCTCTAGTCTCTCACCTCGATTCTTAAAAGTCTGCTTCTCAATATCCTTGTCACGAACAAGTAGGGAATAGTCTTTAGAGAGAATATTATTAGTATCATACTTAAGTATAGAATCAATAATCAATTCACATTGATTAAAACCTCTTTCTTTTCTTCTAGATTTAGATATGGGTATAGGAACTAGAGTAACATTTCCATATTTAACTAGTTCTCGATGAAGAAAATACGCAGCCATGTGAGTAGCCCTCATATTCCTTCTGTATTTAATCTGCCAAACCAGCTCTTTAACTAGAGAGTGTTTGTAGGAGAATATAGATATACCATTAAGTGCCTTAGGCACCTGAGACTCAAATTGAGTAATAGATATAATACGTAATACAACCTCTTCCTCTCGAGGAGGAAAGATGAAATCAATGAGATATTGGAGGATATTACGAATCATTCACATATTCTACACTATAATATTGGTCGTATGATATAATATTTGTATGGATTTTCTTAATAACCTATTTTCATCACTCTTCTCAAAGAAAGGACAAAGTGTTTTAGGTATTGATATTGGTTCATCTGCTATAAAGGTAGTGCAATTAAGGAAGAAAAGAGGAAGAGCAGTACTCGAGACTTATGGAGAACTAGCTCTAGGTCCATATGCACAAATTGAAGTTGGAAGATCAACTAATTTACCAAAGGAGAAGATAATTGAAGCTTTAAAAGATATTCTAAGAGAAGCTAAAACTACTACAAACTCTTGTGGTATAGCCTTACCTCTATCATCAAGTCTAATTACGTTCATAACAATTCCTGCAGTACCAGAAAAACAAATACAGGAGGTTATAAACATAGAAGCACGTAAGTATATACCAGTACCTATGAGTGAGATTATGTTGGATTACTCAATAATACCTAAAGAAGATAACCTAGGTCCTGATGATGTAACACCTGTAAACAAGCCTGATGAAAAACTACCACCAAGACAAACACAAGATGTACTAGTTGTAGCAATACATAATGAATATATTAATAACTATCAAGCGATAGCTGTAGGATCAGGACTGCAACCATCATTCTATGAGATAGAGTTGTTTAGCTCTATAAGAGCAGTGGTAGAACAGGGTATACAAGCTGTAATGGTTGTAGACATGGGTGCACAAGCAACAAAGCTATACATATTAGAGAGAGGATTACTTAGAGCATCACACATCATTAATAGAGGATCACAGGATATAACTCTAGCAATATCAAAGTCACTGAGTCTTACAGTAAACGAAGCAGAGAATCTAAAGAGAGTATATGGAATGAAGGGAGGACCAGAGTACAAAGAGTTAACAGAAGTAATAACAGTAAACCTAGACTATATATTCTATGAAGCAAACGCAACACTGCTAAGCTATCAGAAGAAGTACAACAAGAATATAAGTAAGGTAATCCTTACAGGAGGAGGAGTTCTGCTAAAAGGATTTACAGAATTAGCTAAAGTAAGTTTTCAAACAGAAATAGTATATGCAAATCCATTTAATAAACTAGAAACTCCAGCATTCCTATCAGAACAATTCAAGCAAGCAGGTCCAGAATTTGCAGTAGCGATAGGGTGTGCATTACGTCGATTGTCTGAAATAGATTAATCAACTATAATTATCTCAATGGATACTAAGTTTCAAACATCGTTCATTCCAAAGAAGCCAATATTGATGGATCAAAAATCAGTCAATCATACTGGTGGTACTAGTGTATTTATGTTTATCTCTGTAATCATATTTATACTCTCAATCGTAGCTGCAGCAGGAACATTTGTTTGGAAAGATTTACAAACAAAGAATCAAGAGAAATATAGAGTTGAATTAAAGAAAGCAGAAGAAAGATTCGATTCAGCCTTAATTGAAAAATTAAAGAAGGCTAATACAAAGATAGATCTAGGAAACAAATTACTTAAGAAACAAATAGATGTTGTTGAGATGTTCTCTATAATCAACGCTCTAACAGCTGATGGTATCACATTCAGTAGCTTTGATTTCGTAGCTCCTGATATAGAAACAGGAGATCTAAAGATTACTATGAAAGGATTTGGTAATAGCTTCAGTTCTATCGCTTGGCAGAGTGATGTATTTGGAAAATCATCAAGCTTTGGAAAGAACCGGGTTCTAAAGAACCCAATACTTTCAGACCTATCACTTGATGCAAAAGGGAATGTAGGATTTACATTCACAGCGAGTATAAGTGCTGCAGATGTGTTGTATGAAAAGGTATTGAATAGCGAGTTAGGTAATACACAATAAATATATGAATAAGAATGCTACACCTTTAATACTAATAATTCTATCAATAGGTATATATTTTACTTTTACCCGTGTGGAGATTGATAAGGTGCGTGCTGTTATGGCTGTTAACAGTGAATATAAGACAGCATTAAAGAATTCTGAAGAGTTGATCAAGAAGAGAGATCAAGTACTAGCTGCATATAACAAGATTGATCCTGAAGATCAGGAGAGACTTGATAAGATTGTTCCTGATAACGTTGATAACGTTAGATTAATAATAGACCTAAACGGTATAGCTGCTAGACACAATATTTCAATAAAGAACGTAAAGACAAGTACAGCTAATAAAGAAGCATCAAAGAGTGAGGATACAAGTTTTGTGTCGAGCGGTGAATACAATACAGTTACAATGTCATTTGATCTAAGTACTGACTATCAAACATTCCAAAACTTCCTAAGAGATTTGGAAGTGAGTCTTAGAATAATGCAGGTATCTAAGATTAGTTTGAAAGCAGGTGAGAATGGAAACTTCGATTATGGAGTAGAGGTTAAGACATTTTGGCTAAAACAATAATATGCAACAAAAAACACCATCAAAAGGAACATTCTTCGCACTAATAGCTATCGTAGTAGTAGCTCTAGGTCTCTTCTTCTATTTCAAAGGTAATCCAAGTGATGTATCAATCTCATCACTTGCAACTGAAGGATCAGTTGAGGCTGGTGATGCACAAGCATCAAGCCAGAGAATTGTTAACCTACTTAATCAGATAAGTTCATTAAAGATTGATGATTCAATCTTTAAGAGTGCGGTATACCAGTCGCTTGTAGACTATACAATTGCAATACCAGAGCAGAATGTTGGTCGTGCTAATCCGTTCGTACCAGTAAATTAATTTTATGAGTGTTACAGATATTCTTTTAAACAAAAATCTTTTAACAAAAGATGATATAACTGAGATAAAGAAACTTACTGCAGACGGTGAGAATCTTGATCAAGTATTGATTGAAAAGGGAGTACATCCTGAAGATATACTTGCTGCACGTGGAGAGCTACTTAACATACCTACAAGAAGTTTAGGTGAGACTACAGTACCATTTGAAGCTCTAGACTATATACCAGAAGAATCAGCTGCACACTATAAGTTCGTACCGATAGGTCTAAGTGAAGGAGTACTTGAAGTGGGTATAGTTAACCCAGATAATATAGAAGCTCGAGATGCTCTAAACTTCATTGCTTCAAAGGGTAATGTTCCATACAAAGTATTTTTAATAACTATTGATGACTACCAAAAAGTTTTAGAGTCATATAAAGGAATTGGAGGAGAAGTATCTAAGGCTCTTACAGAACTAGAGTCTGTATTGTCTGTTGATAAGGACAGTACTGTAGATCTAAAGAATGCAAAGACTACGAATGACAAGAAGCAGAATACTGTAATTATAGAAGATGCTCCGGTTGTTAAGATTGTGGCAACTATCGTTCGTTATGCAACTGAGGGAAATGCATCCGATGTGCACATTGAGCATATGCGTGACAAGATTAGAGTGCGTTTCCGTGTTGATGGAACACTTAATACAAGTCTAGTACTACCACCGCAAGTACACAATGCGGTTGTTGCTCGTATCAAAGTGCTTTGTAACATGAAGCTTGATGAAAAGAGAAAGCCTCAAGACGGTAGATTCTCTGCACGTATCGATGGAAGAAAGATAGACTTCCGTGTATCTACATTCCCAGCATATTATGGAGAGAAAGTCGTGATGCGTATCTTGGATCAAGAAAAGGGAGTAAAGAAGATCGATGAGATCGGACTTACACCAAAGAATCTAGAATTGGTTAAAGAGGCGATAGCTAGACCATACGGACTAATCCTAATTACTGGACCTACGGGATCTGGAAAGTCTACAACTCTGTACTCTATGTTGAATGAAGTTGATAAGGAGGGAATGAACGTACTTTCTCTCGAAGACCCTATCGAGTACAACATGGATGGGGTAAGTCAGTCTCAGGTGCATGCTGAGATTGGGTATACATTTGCATCTGGACTTAGAACAACACTACGCCAGGACCCTGATGTGATCATGATCGGAGAGATCCGAGACAAGGAGACTGCTCAGCTAGCTGTACAAGCTGCTCTAACAGGACACTTGGTATTCTCTACACTCCACACCAACAACTCAGCTGGTGTCATCCCTCGTCTTATCGACATGGGTGTGGATCCTTACCTTATCGCACCAACTCTTGTTCTAGCTATCGCTCAGAGACTTGTATCTATGCTACCTCCAAATTCAGGTAAACCAATACCAGTTGATGGAAGTATAAAAATGATAATTGATAAGCAATTCTCAGATCTACCAGAACAGTACAAAGGAGATATTCCATTTAAGGATACTGTATATGGTATTGATCCAACTCCAGATTGTCCTAAGGGAACAAGAGGACGTATGGCTGTGTTTGAGGCATTTAGAATGGACAAGGAGATAGAGAGTGTAATTCTAAAGAGTCCTACTGAACTTGAGATAAGTAGACTGCTTAGACAAAAGGGAATGCTCTCAATTAAGGAGGATGCGATGATTAAAGCATTCGAGAGAAAGATACCATTTGAAGAAGTAAATAAACTATAATATGAAACCATTAAATGTACTTTTTGTAGATGATGATAAGTTTCTTCTTGATATGTACATCACTAAGTTTACTAATGCTAAACATTCTGTGCATACATGTTCAACCACAGAAGAAGCATTGAAAGTGTTGAAGGGAGGAATGGAACCAGACGTACTAATACTAGATTTGATCATGCCTGGAATGGATGGAATTGAATTACTTACTGCTCTAAGGAAAGAGAATTTAATTAAAAAGACAGTTGTAATCATGCTTACAAACCAAGGTCTCCCTGATGATATAGCTCGAGCAAAGAAATTAAACGTAGATGGGTATATAATAAAGGCTACGACTATACCTTCTGAACTTCTTGCTGAAGTCGAGAAAATTTATTCGCATTCTAAGAAACAATAATATTATGGATTATAAAAAAGAAATTGAGCTATTAGTAAGTACAGTTATAAATGAAGGAGCATCAGATCTTCATTTGGCTGAAGGACGTACTCCATTCATTCGTGTTTCTGGAAGTCTAATACCCCTAGTTAAGAAATCTGTAATATCAAATGAGGATATGAAGGGGTATATTAATGAATTTCTTAGTGAGGAGAATAAGGTGCTACTTTTAAAAGATAAAGATGTAGATTTTTCATACAGCCTTACTAACATTCGTTTCCGTGGAAATGCATACTATCATCAAGGTGTACTTTCTGTTGCACTACGTTTGATACCAAAACAAATTAAGACAATAGCTGATCTTAATCTTCCTCCAATACTTGAATCATTTACCAGAAAGCCACAAGGATTCTTTCTTTGTGTAGGACCAATTGGTCAGGGTAAGTCTACAACACTAGCTGCTTTGATTGAGATAATTAACCAGACTAGAAATGAGCACATAATGACTATTGAGGATCCAGTTGAGTATCTATATGAATCAAAGAAATCAATAATTGATCAGAGAGAGGTTAAGATAGATACCCCTGATTTCAAAGACGCACTAGTTGCAATGTTTAGACAGGATATCGATGTTGCTTTGGTGGGTGAGATGCGTGATCCAGAGACAATACAGACAGCCGTAACTGCAGCTGAGACAGGACACTTAGTATTCTCTACATTACATACAAATAACGCTGCACAGACACTAAACCGTATTATTGACTCATTCCCAGCAAATCAGCAGGATCAAATTCGTATTCAGCTAGCTGGTAGTATGACAGCTATATTCTCACAGAGATTGATTCCACGTATTTCAGGAGGATTGATTCCTGCATATGAGCTATTGATTAACAACTCTGCTGTTGCAAACCTAATACGAGAGAAGAGAATACATGAAATTAATACAGTTATTGAGACAAGTTCACAAGAAGGTATGATTGATATGAATAGATGTTTAGCTGAACTTGTTAGAAAAGGAGAGATTACAGTTGAGAACGCATATCTTAACTCTAACAATCCCAAAAATTTGGAAAGAATGATATAATTTTTATATGCTTTTTAATTATCAATCAGTAGATCAAACAGGTGCACCAAAAACAGGATCAATAGATGCTGCAAATGTGGATATTGCTATCGCTTCACTGCAAAGAAGAGGTTTGGTAATTACTTCAATTGTAGAAGCTAGTAAAAAGGGAGGAGTGCTTTCAATGAATCTATCATTCTTCGACAGAGTATCTAACAAGGATGTAGTTATTCTCTCAAGACAACTAGCTACACTCTTTGAAGCTCAGGTTTCTGCACTCCGTGTATTTAGACTTCTTGGATCTGAAGCAGAGAACAAGGTGTTGGGTGCAAAGCTTCTAGTAATTGCAGATGATCTACAGGCTGGTAGTGCTATTTCAGCTGCACTTGAAAAACATCCTAAGGTATTCTCAGAGTTTTATGTAAGTATGGTGAAGGCTGGAGAGGAGTCAGGAAAGCTAAATGAGACATTTAGTTACCTAGCTGACTATTTGGATCGTACATACGAGCTAGTATCAAAGGCAAAAAGTGCCCTTATATACCCAGCATTCGTTATGTCTACCTTCATTACAGTTATGATCCTTATGTTCACTATGGTTATTCCAAAGATTAGTGCAATCTTGGTTGAATCAGGACAGGAGATACCTGTGTATACTAAAATAGTATTGGGTATTAGTAATTTCTTTGTTGCATATGGATTCGTAATGCTCGGGGTAGTTATAGTTCTAGGTTTTCTACTTGTTAGATATATACGTACTCCTTCAGGTGCAGTTATATTTGACCAAGTAAAACTTAGTATCCCATATCTAAGTAACCTATTTAGAAAACTGTATTGGGCAAGACTATCAGACAACATGAATACAATGCTAGTATCTGGTATTCCTATGATCCGCGCTCTAGAACTTACTTCTTCCGTTATTAACAACAGTATATATCATAAGCTACTTGCTGATGCTGTAGAGTCAGTTAAGGCTGGTAAGACAGTATCAGAATCCCTTTCAGTTAATGGTGAGATTCCTGGTATTATGATTCAAATGATGAAGGTGGGAGAAGAGACAGGAGAGCTTGGTAATATTCTAAAAACTCTAGCTCGATTCTATGCTAGAGAGGTTACTACAGCTGTAGATGCTCTGGTTGATCTTATTGAGCCGGCAATGATTGTGCTACTTGGACTTGGAGTGGCTACACTTCTTGCATCAGTTCTTATTCCTATATACAACGTGGCGAGTTCACAGTAGCTAGAGTTATCCTATGCAGGACAGCTCTTGTTGAATACAACAAGGTTATCCACATAGCGTTGCTATCTTTATCTATAGTTTGATATACTTATGCCATAAGTAATTATTATTAAAGTTTATTTAGGTTAATTAATTTCGTTATGAAGAAATCATATTTAGAAAAAGGTTTTACATTGATTGAGTTGCTTGTAGTTATCGCTATCATCGGTATTCTATCATCAGTGGTATTAGCTTCATTGAACACAGCTAGAACAAAGGGTAATGATGCTAAGATCAAGGGTCAATTGGCTAGTATAAGAGGAGCTATGGAGACATATTATGTTACTCCAGGAAACTACGGAGCATCTGCGAATACAAACGGATGTTCAGCAACACCTTCATCAACACCTTGGACTGATTCAACAAGTGGAATCGTAAATCTTTCAGATACAGACAGTTATCCATCTGGAACAACTTTGACATGTTATACAAGTGGATCTGCTTGGGCAGTTGAGGCTAGACTAGGAGGTGGATCAGGTAACTTCTACTGTGTTGATAGTACAGGTAACACTAAGGAAGGAGCAGCAACTATGCTAGGAGGTACTGCACCAGACGTTACTTGCTAGTTATAAAATTCTTTTTAAACATCTCTCCCGCTTCCAAGCGGGAGTTTTGTTTATGGGGAAAATTAAATACTTACCATAAGTATTTCATGCTAGAATATAAACATATTAAAGCTCCATATGAACGACGAAAAAATAACATATTTTGGACAGACAGACTCTAGAAACAAAAAGGTAACTTTTGGTATTAAAGCAAAAGATAGGACTAAGCATGTGTACGTTATCGGAAAGACAGGTATGGGAAAATCAACTGTACTTGAGAACATGGCTGTTCAGGATATTAAGAATGGGGAAGGAATGGCATTCATTGATCCTCACGGAAAGACTGCAGAGCTACTGCTAGAATATGTACCAGAACATAGACAGAAGGATGTAGTATATTTTGCTCCATTCGATATGGACTATCCAATATCCTTTAACGTACTTGAGAACGTAGACCCAGACAAAAGACATCTAGTAGTATCTGGACTAATGAGTACATTCAAGAAGATCTGGCAAGATGCTTGGTCAGCTCGTATGGAATATATCCTTACAAACACCCTACTTGCTCTACTTGAATATCCAGATGCAACTCTACTTGGAGTAAATCGTATGCTTTCAGACAAAGAATATAGAAAGCTTGTGATCTCTCATGTCACAGATTCATCAGTTAAAGCATTCTGGGTACAAGAGTTTGCAAACTATACAGAAAGAATGGCTGCAGAAGCAGTGCCAGCGATACAAAACAAGATCGGACAGTTCACAGCCAATGCGCTAATACGAAACATGATAGGGCAGCCAAAATCATCATTCAATATTCGTAAGATGATGGATGAAGGTAAGATTTTTATCGTTAACCTATCAAAAGGAAGAATTGGAGAATCAAATGCAAACCTATTAGGAGGAATGATAATTACAAAAATATATCTAGCTGCGCTATCTCGCGCAGACGTACCAGATCGTGTGCTTAAGACACTCCCTAACTTCTATCTCTTTGTAGACGAGTTCCAGTCATTCGCCAATGAATCATTTGCAGATATTCTTTCAGAGGCTAGAAAATACAAACTTAATCTTACAATTGCTCACCAGTACATCGAACAAATGGAAGAAGAAGTACGTAATGCTGTATTCGGTAACGTTGGAACAATGATTGTATTCCGTGTAGGAGCATTTGATGCTGAAGTACTCGAGAAAGAATTCTCACCACAATTTACAGCAGAAGATATAGTTAACTTGGGTATATATCAAATATACTTAAAACTCATGATAGACGGAGTAAGTTCAGCGCCATTCTCTGCAACTACCCTGCCTCCAATTGCAAAACCTGAGAGTTCAAGTATGGAACGGGTTATAGAGAGTTCAAGATCACAGTTTGCAAGCAAGAGAGTTGATGTTGAAAAAGCAATTGATGACTGGATGATGCCGATAAAGCCAGTAATGAAGGACAAACCAAAAGATATTGCTCCAGCACCTAAACCTGTAGAGGTACCAAAGCCAGTTACTCCAGAACCAAAGCCAATAGCACCACCTGCACCTCAAGTTGTAGTAGAAAAGCCTGTTGTAAAAGTAGCAGAGCCTACAAAGACATTTGTAAGTCCAATGCCTAAACTTAATTCAGTATCACTGAATTCACTCTCAAATACACCAAAGAATAATCATAAGAAGGATGCACAACCAGAGCGTGTAAATGAATTAAAAAATGCATTAGCATCTATACTAGGAAACACTCAGAATGCTGGCAAAACGCAGACTACAACTCCAAATACCGACACAAAAAAGGAGGTTTCAGAAGATGTACTTAGGAACGTACTTAAGGTAGAGTAAATACATGAAAATACTAATATTTTCTTTAGTATACTATCCAAAATTTATAGGGGGAGCAGAGGTTGCTATAAAGGAGATAACTGACAGGATTCCAAATGAGGAAATACAGTTTGATATGGTGACTCTGCATTTAGATTCTAAATTACCTAGTTACGAGAGGATAGGGAACATAAATGTATATAGAGTTGGATATACAGGAACACAAAAGAATTCATCAGATTCTCTACCTTGGTATTTACACCTAAACAAATATCTAATGCCAATTACTGCATTAGTAAAGGCAATTAAATTACATAAGCAGAACAAGTATGACGCTATATGGTCAATGATGGCTACATATAACTCATTTGCTGCTGTTATATTTAAAATGCTAAATCCCAAAATACCATTCATCCTGACTCTACAAGAAGGTGATCCAATACCATACATCAAGAGAAGAGCTATGTTTGTATATCCGCTATTTAAAAAAATATTTACAAAAGCAGATCACATACAAACAATATCTAAATATCTAGCAGATTGGGCACTCGACATGAAAGCGAAGTGTCCTGTAACAGTAATACCAAATGCAGTAGATTTTAATCTCTTCTCTACAAGAAAACCACATACAGAACTAGAAATATTGAAACAGAAACTTGGAAAAAAGATAGATGATATATTCCTAATCACAACCTCAAGACTAGTAGTTAAGAATGCTGTCGGAGATATCATATCAAGCATGCAATACCTACCTTCAAATGTTAAATTTTTAATACTAGGTACTGGGTATCAGGAAGTGGAGCTAAAAGAGAAAGTAAAAACTCTTGGTCTAGAGAATCGAGTGATATTTCTAGGATACGTACCACATAAGGATATGCCACAATATCTACATGTTTCAGATATATTTATAAGACCATCACTTTCTGAAGGATTTGGTAATTCATACATCGAAGCTATGGCAGCTGGTATACCAGTTATAGCTACTCCAGTTGGGGGAATATTAGATTTCCTTAAGGATGGAGAGACAGGACTATTATGTGAAGTACAAAACCCTAGCAGTATTGCTCAGAAAGTAGAGAAGTTAATAAAGGATAGTGAATCTAGAGACTATATCGTTAAGAATGCTATGGAAATGGTCAAAGAGAAGTATGAATGGAATATCATTGCAAATGATATGAAAAATGAGGTATTCTTAAAGGTAATATGAAGATCTTAATTTCAACAGGTATATATCCTCCAGATATAGGAGGACCGGCTCAATATGCTCGTAACCTATACGAGACATGGAAGGGAGAAGGACATGATGTTAAGGTTGCAGCCTACCGTTGGGAAAGAGCTTTTCCTACTTTCATAAGACACATCCTATTTTTCCTTAAGATATTTAGAAAAGGATGGAATGCAGATATGATACTAGTACTTGATACATGGAGTGCTGCAGTGCCTACAATGTATGCATGTAAGATAATGAGGAAGAAGTATATCGTACGAACTGGAGGAGATTTTCTATGGGAGTCATATACTGAAAGAACAGGAGAGCTAGTCCTGTTCAAAGATTTCTATTACACCTCTCTAAACAAACTAAGCAGAAAGGAGAAACTAGTATACAAACTTGGTGGAGATGCACTCCGAAATGCTAGTACTGTAATATACAGCACAGAATGGCAAAAGAATATTTTCGAGAAAGCGTATAAGCTTGATTCAAGAAAGAGTAAGATAGTAGAGAACTTCTGTGGTGCAAGAGAAGAACAGATACAACCAGAGAACAGAGTATTTGTTGCTGGAACAAGAGAGCTGGTGTGGAAGAATATAGATATGCTAAAAAAAACATTTAAAATTGCTCAAACTAAAGTTACAGAACCTATAGAATTCGATACAACAAAAGCAGTATATGATAACTTCCAAGAGAGAATGCGTAGATCATATGCCGTTATCCTTACCTCAATAGGAGATATAAGTCCAAATATGATATTTGATGCAATAAGAGTAGGTACTCCATTCATCCTAACTAAAGAAACTGGAATATCAGAGAGAGTTAAGGATTGTGCAATTTTTGTAGACCCGATGAATGAAAAAGATATAGTAGAAAAGATAGTATGGATGTCTGACAGAAAGAACAGAGACATGCAAGCAGAGAAGATAAAGAGATTTACTTGGACACATACATGGAGTGATATTGGAAAAGAAATAATTTCTATTTATGGAAAGATATAATACTGAATATAAAACATATATAAATTATATTGCTGTAATGGTGTCTACAGATAGACTTGTCCTAAATGAAAAGAGTTCAGTAAGAGCGAGAATGCTTGAATACTCAAAGTTGTACAAGGAACTACATATAATAGTTTTTTCAACAAAAAACTATGAGCCAATAAGTATAGCTGATAACTGTACAATATACTCTACAAACTCTATTGTAAGACTAAACTACGTAAGTGATGCTTGTAAGATTGGCAAAAAGATATTAAAGAAGGTGGATAAAGATGAACTAGTTTTAGTTAGTTGTCAGGATGTATTTGAGACAGCTCTGGTTGGTAAATGCTTAGCTAATCTAAAAAAGTATTCCGAATTGCTACTACAAATACATACAGATCTATATAGTCCATATTTCATTAGTCCTAAAATTGGATATATCAATGCATTGATTAATAGAATTAGACTTTTCATCTCTCGATTTACAATCCCTCATGCGCAAGTAATACGAGTGGTGTCTAATAGAATTGCGGATTCATTGGTATCAAGAAAGATAGATAAGGATAGGATAATTGTTAAACCAATTGATGTAAATGTTGAATATATAAAGACAACAACACCAAGTTTCGACCTTAAACAAAAATACCCACAATTCAAAAAGATCATCCTAATGGCTTCACGTATAGAGGATGAAAAGAATATAGAGTTAGGTATAAAAGCCATGGAGATCGTAAAGGCACAAATCAGTGATATAGGGTTAGTTATAGTAGGTTCCGGCAAAAGACTAGAAAGTCTAAAAAGACTGTCGTATAAGCTAAAATTGGAGGATATAATGGTATTTGAGGGCTGGCAAACAGATCTAGTTCCATACTATAAAGGATGTGATGTGTTTTTAAATACTTCTTTCTATGAAGGGTATGGAATGGTGTTTAAAGAAGCACAAGCAGCAGGGTGTAAAATCGTTTCAACCGATGTTGGTATCGCAAGGGAAGCAGGAGCAAGTATTGCTGATTTTTCAGTAAAAAGTGTAGCTAATGAAATTTTAAAAAATATATGATAAAAAATAGAGAATTTTTAAAAGATAAAAAAATAGTTGTAACAGGCGGTGCCGGATTCATTGGTTCACATATAGTCGATGAACTTGTAAGTGACGGCGCGAACGTGGTTGTGGTAGATAATCTTTCAAATGGAAATGTAAAAAATCTTGATGGTGTTAGAGATAAGATTGAATTTCATAAGACTGATATAATTGATACAGACGCTTTGAAAAAGATTTTTGAAGGAGCGTACGCTGTATTACATGAAGCAGCATTAAATGTGGTCCCGAGAAGTATAGAAATGCCTATGGAAACCCATATGGCAAACTCAACCGGATCGCTAAGTGTTTTTATTGCTGCACATCATGCAAAAGTAGATAGAGTAATATATGCTTCGTCTAGTTCTGTATATGGCAACACCAAAACACTCCCCAAAACAGAAGCTATGATACCAGATCCACTTTCCCCATACGCGTTACAGAAATTATCAATGGAATATTATGCTAAGATATTTACCTCATTGTATGGATTGAAAACCATCGGACTTCGCTATTTCAATGTTTTTGGTCCTAGACAAAATCCAAACTCAACATATTCAGCTGTAATTCCTAAGTTTATTAAATTAATTAATGAGGACAAATCTCCAGAAATATACGGTGACGGTGAAAATTTTAGAGATTTCACCTTTATTAAAAACGTTGTTGATGCAAATATTTGTGCACTTAAAGTAGAAGAAGGTTTTGGGGAGGTATTCAATGCTTCGTATGGAAGTTTTGTTTCTCTAAACGATATGGTAAGTAAAATTAATAAAATATTTGGCAAATCTATTCATATAAAGTATTTGCCTGAAAGAAAGGGTGATGTAAAGAATAGCTTTGCTAATATAGACAAGGCGCGTATAATTCTTGGTTATAATCCAGAGATATCCTTTGATGAAGGATTGGAAAAAACGGTAAAGTCATATATAACAAAATGAAAATGAAAATCGGATTTATCGGACAAGGATGGGTTGGTTATAATTATGCGAATGACTTTGAGAAGAGAGGTTATGATGTTATTCGATATTCCCTTGATAAAAAATATATCAACAATAGGGAAATAATAAACTCAGCTGATATTATTTTTGTAGCTGTACCAACTCCTACCGTAGATCGCATTTTTGATGATAGTTTTTTGCGTAGCGCACTGTCTACTATTAGTAAGGGTAAAATTGTAGTTATAAAATCTACTCTTATTTTTGGTAAAACCATTGAGTTGCAGGAAAAATATAAAGATCTATTTATTTTCCATTCTCCTGAATTTTTAAGTAGAAAAACTGCTGCATACGATGCTGAAAATCCAGAACGCAATATTATTGGTATGCCAAAAAATACTACTTTATACAGAACTAAAGCTAAAATGATAATGAGTGTATTGGCAAAGGCCCCGTATGAACTTATTTGCTCCTCAAATGAAGCAGAGTTTATTAAGTATGGCCATAATGTGAATGGATATATACAGGTAGTTTATTCCAATCTATTATTGGATTTAGCTAAAAATAATAATATGAAATGGGACAATCTAAAATCTGCTTTTATGGCAGACCCTCTCATGGCACATCGATATTTAAACCCACTTGATGGTAAAGGTAGGGGTGCCGGCGGAGATTGTTTTATAAAAGATTTCGAGGCATTTATTGAAATAACTAAAAAAAGCAAGGTTTTAGATGAACATGTAAAAATGCTCGAGACAATACGAAATATAAATGTAAAACTACTGGTCAATTCTGGAAAAGATATGGATTTAGTGAGAGGAGTATATAGTAAGAAGTTTTTAGAAAGAATCGGAAAATGAAATTATTGATCATTACACAAAAAGTAGACAAAGACGATCCAATACTGGGATTTTTCTATAGATGGATAGATGTTTTTTCTAAAAATTGTGAATCAATTGTAGTTATTTGCTTGTATAAAGGTAAAAATGAGTTACCTAATAATGTAAAAGTCCTATCGCTTGGTAAAGAAATTAGGGAATCTAGGATTAGATATATTATTAATTTTTATAAATATATTTGGATAGAACGTAAAAATTACGATAGTGTCTTTGTGCATATGAATCAAATATATGTAATCCTCGGTGGCGTTTTTTGGAAGTTATATAATAAAAATATTTCTCTATGGTATACACATAGAAGTGTTACAAAGTCATTAAGAATTGCAACTTTAATAGTCGATAAAATATTTACTGCCTCAAAAGAAAGTTTCAGACTTAAAAGTAATAAGATAAACGTAATGGGACATGGTATCGATGTTGATATTTTTAAACCACTAAATTTCAATAAAAACGGTAATGAATTTAAGATTGTTTCAGTAGGTAGATTTACACAATCGAAAGGCTACGAATTTATGATTGATGCCGTTAATACAATAAAAAGTAATAGAAAAATTACATGTGAGTTCTGGGGTGAGGCAGTTATGTATAGAGATGTCGAATATGTAGAAAAATTAAATAAAAAGATTGAAACATCACCAAACAACACATTTGAAATGAAGGGTAAAGTTTCACAAGATAAACTTTGTGATATTTTAAATTCTGCAGATCTTTTTTTGAATATGAGCGATACAGGAAGTCTCGATAAGGCAATACTGGAAGCTATGGCTTCAGGTACTATTGTTATTACTTCAAATCCAGCCTTCGAAAAGATATTTTCTAACCACCCTTTTCTCTTTACAAATAGAAACGCAGATGATTTAGCAAAATCAATAAACAAGGTGTTAATGCTTGATAGTAAAAATAAATCGATAAATGATTATTATGTAAAATACGTAAATGAAAATCACTCATTAAAATTATTAATCCCTAGAATTATTACTAATTTAAATAAATGAAAAATAAGATATTGATTATTTGCCCAGTTGTACCTTATCCAGAAAATGGAGCAGAACAATCTGATCGCGCTAATGGAATACGCCAGCTTGTACGTTTAGGATACGAGGTGAGAGTTATCGCCAAGAGAAAGAAAAATCAAAGCAATTCAGATATCAGTAATTTTTCAAAATCAGTTGGAAATATTGATGTTCAAACTGTGTCATATAAATATAATTTATCTGATAAGACTTTACTTCAAAAAATAAAAATAATCATGAAGAGACTAAAACATTTTTCATATTTAGATGGTGCTGCATTTGAATATACTGATCCAGAAATGATCAATCTTATGTGTAATACCATAGATATTTGGAAGCCAGACATTGTGTGGTTTGAATACTCATATTTATGGCCACTTTATCAAGTCGCCCAAAAAAATAAAATACCTATTGTTACCAGATCTTTAAACTACGAAGCAGTACATTTTTTAGATGAAGATGGTAGATCTATTTTAAATTATTTGAAATCAATACCAAAATTTTTGTCAGAAAAAAAAGTAGCAAGAGCTAGTGATCTAATATGCTCAATAACACCACAGGAAGAAAAGATTTACAAGAGAATTGGAGCAAGAAAGACAATAAATCTACCACTGAGAGGTTTACATTATTTACCTGAGTATATACCAAATAAGGAGAGTAAAAATATAAATATATTCTTTATGGGATCTACATATAATGTATCTCATAATAAGCAAGCACTACTTTTTATTATTAAAAATATAGCCCCAGCATTATTAGAAAAATATGGCAATAGAGTAATTATAAATATAACAGGAACAAAACTACCAGAAAGTATACTTAATGTTTTTCCAAGGAATGTTATATATAGAGGGTTTATTGTTGATTTGAATACTTTTCTAAAAGATATGGATATTGCTATCGTTCCTTCACTCTTTGGGGCAGGTATGCAACAAAAGATTTTTGAACCATTGATGAGGGGTTTCCCGGTAATCACATCGGATAGAGGAATTGCTGATTATCCTTTTGTTAAAAACGCAGACTATTTAGAGTCAAAAACTGCGCAGGAATACATAAATAATATTGATAAATTGGTAAATGATTATGATTTACGTATCAGATTAGGAAAGGCAGCTAGAAACAAGTCTAAGCAGTTATTCGACATGAATATAATAGATTCGAATCTATCTAGGGAATTGAATATAATATGTGACAATTAATAATAGTTAAAGTATACTTTTAATAATGTGTGCTATAAATGGATTTAACTGGGAAAACAAAGAATACATTGAGAAAATGAACCAATGTTTAAAACACCGAGGACCAGATGGTACCGGAGTTTTTCTTAATAGCGATATATCTTTAGGTCATAATCGTCTGAGTATTCTTGATACAAGATCAATAGCAAACCAGCCGATGAAAAGCGACGACGGTCGATTTATCATTGTTTTCAATGGGGAAATATATAATTTTAATGAAATCAAAGATGAGATGAAAAGTGAGTATGATTTCGTAACTACTGGCGATACCGAAGTCATTCTTGCGGCATATAAAAAATGGGGTAAGGAATGCGTTAGTCGCTTTAACGGTATGTTTGCTTTTGCTATCTGGGATAATCTCGAAATGAGTTTATTTATTGCTAGGGATCCAATAGGAATAAAGCCATTGTACTATTATTGGGATGGTGATAAATTCATTTTTTCATCTGAAATCAAAGCAATTCTTGAGCACCCTATTGACAGGACTCTAAATAAAGAAGCATTTGCTCACTATATGAGAATTCTATATGTGCCAGAGCCGTTTACGCTTTTTAATAATATAAATAAGCTACCACCCAGTAATTATCTTTATCTTAAAGATAAAAAAATGACTATTAATAAATATAATCCATACAAAAATATAGAAAATAATTCTATAAATTCTAAAGAACTAAGAGAGGTGATATATGAATCAGTTAAGAGACAACTGATTTCTGACAGACCACTAGGTATATATCTTTCTGGTGGCATAGATTCAACCACTGTATTACAAGCAGTATCTACCTTTAGAAAGGATATAATCACCTTTAGTGTTGGTTTTGAGTTAGATAAAGATGAGCAAGCGGATAAATTTAATATGGATATGTTGCTTGCTCGTACCACAGCTCAGATATATAAAACACAACATAACGAGATTTTTGTTAAAAAAAATGAAATAATTCCATTGCTAGAAGAGGCTATTTATCATTTGGACGAACCAATATCTAACCCGACAATAATACCAATGATTAAGCTTGCACGTTTTGCAAAGCAAAGAGTTGCTGTGGTTCTTGGTGGAGATGGAGGAGATGAATTGTTTGGTGGATATGAGAGGTATAAAATAAGTCTATTATCAGTCTATTATCAGACTATTCCTAAATTTATTAGAGAATATATTAATAGTAGTAAATTACTAAAATTAAATACCAAAAAGGGGATAGACCAATTTGAATTGTTTATGTTCCAAAAGGATAAAGAATTATTCAGGGTTATTTCGAGAGATTTTAAATTGGAACCGTCAAAGAAGTTTTTTGAAAAAAAATATTTTGACAATCTAAATAAAAGTGGTCCAGAATTACTAATGGAAACCGACCAAAAGAGTTGGTTGGTAGATGAATCTTTAATGAGAAGCGATAAGACTTCAATGGCGTCAGGATTAGAATTACGTGTACCACTACTAGATCTGGAATTATTTGAATATTCAAGGAAAATACCTCTAAATAAAAAGATAAATTTATTTAATACCAAAGTCTTATTAAAGGAATCTATGAAGCTTCTTTTACCTAAGTATTTGTTCAAACAACCAAAACGAGGGTGGTTTTCTCCTGGCGCAAAATGGCTTAGAGATCCAGAAATTTCAAAATATGTAAGAAATATATTCAGTGACAAATACTATCAACCTACAGCAGAGATATTCAACTGGGGTGAGATAAATGATATATATGATAAGCATCTATCAAAGGATTCATATCATTTTACTATGCTTTGGGCTATAATAACTTTTCAGATTTGGGCTAGGACTTATAAGATTAATATAAAGTAATTGTATGAAAGTTTTGTATCTATATTCAGGAACAAGAGATGATAAATTTAAAGGTAAATCTAGCGTAGATTATCCTGACACACAATTCTACGGATTACAACATCTTGAGTGCTTTGGAATACAAGCAGAATATAAAGAGTTTGAAAGTATCTTTGGTAAAACGCTGGCAAAAATCTTGGGTTTTAGAATAAAGCATTTTTTTATGTATTTTATAGCGCGTAAATACGATATAGTTTTTGGAATATCGGTTATATATTTGTTGATTTGGAAGAAATTTATACCAACAAGAACCAAGTTTGTTATTTTTAATTCAGTTTTAAATAGAATGCTTATAGTCTATAAGCAAGATACATTCATGTTCGGACTATTATCTTGGATACTAAAGGATGTCGATGGGATTATTTTTCCAGCTAGAGTTCATATGAACAGGGTAGTAGAGAAATTACCCTTTTTAAGGAGTAAAGCATTCTTCGTGCCTTTAGGTGTAGATGCTGTTTACTATAAACCAGTTTATTTTGAAAGAGAAAATTTTATATTATCAGTAGGAAGAGATAATGGTAGAGATTATAAAACAGTTATTGATGTGGCAAGAAAAATGCCAGACGAACAATTTCATATTGTTTGTTTACCGAGGAATATAGAAGGAATTGAGTCTATACCATCAAATGTTAAAATACATATAAATATACCAATGTCAGAATTACAGAGAATGTACAGAAAGGCAAAATTACTCCTACTGATTATGCATAATGATAGTTATGTTGATGGTTCAGATACTTCTGGCCCAACAGTTCTTCTTGAAGCTATGGCTATTGGATTACCTATAATCGTTAGTAGAAAAGAATATCTCAATGATTATGTGGAAAATAATAAATCTGCTTTAATTGTGGATTTTTATAATGTTGATAATATTATTGAGAATATAAAGAAAATGACAGATATAAATTTTAGAGAGAATATAGCAAGGAACTCAAGAGAAAAAATTGATATAATATACAATACTAAAGTTATGGCAAAAAGTTTTGCTGATATATTTAAAATAATATATGAGAGAAAATAAATACAATATTCCAATTCTAACTGAAGATATTTATTGGGGTAAAATTCCCGAGAGAGAACTGATAAATATTATAGAGCTTATTGAAGATAAGGGCTTCTCTTCTTTTGATAAGGTTATGCAGAAGAAACTAGATTTTACTTATGATGATGATAGAGCAGATTGGAGATTCTATATACCATTAAATAGAGATTCTAAGGTTTTAGATATTGGTGCAGGACTAGGAAGAATATCAATACCTCTAGCTAGAGTGGTTAATAAAGTAGTATCCTGTGATCATTCATTATCCAGAATGAGATTTTTAAAAAAAAGAGCTGAAGCTGAAGGTCTATCTGACAAAATAGATGTAATGGTTGCAGATGTTTATAATCTTCCATTTGAAGAAAATAGTTTTGACTTGATAGTAATGAACGGAGTGTTGGAGTGGGTAGGGTTAACAAAAATATATAGTAGCCCAATAGAGGCTCAGATAAAAAGTTTAGAAATATGTAGGAAATTACTAAAAAAAGGTGGACATCTTTATATAGGTATTGAGAACCGTTTTGCATTAGTGTATTTGAGAGCCACAGATCACGGAGGGCTCATGTATACGAGTTATATGCCTAGATTTTTGGCAAATATTTACTATAAAATACGTGGAAGAGGAGAATATAGAACTTATACGTATTCAAAAAAAGGTTATGAAAATCTTATTCACCGCTCCGGTTTTGAAAATAAAGCCAATTTTTATTTGCTATATCCAGGATATAATCTACCAAGAATAATTATTCCCTATAATAGTTTGCATATTTTAAAATATGCCATAAATTCTTTTAGAAAATCTAATAATGTATTAAATAGAATTATTCTATATCTTACAAATTTTAATATTCTATTAAAAATATACCGTTTTGTATTTTTTAGTTTTGGAATAATAATAAAAAAATGATTAAGAATATAGATTTACAAATAAAAGCTGAACTAGAAAAAGCTGATTTATACAAAGGCGGCGATCTGAGTTATATGAAATACAATACTCCGATTTCAGGTAGAGGAATCGGGTGTAAGGTAATTCTCTTTGTTTTTGATTCAAACAAAAAACCTATAGCAATAATAAAAACAGTCAGAAATATTAGAGATATAAATAGAATAAGTGATGGATATAAGAATATAAGTCTACTTAACAAACTTGTACAAGGAAGCGAGTTTGAATCCATGTATCCAAAGGCTATTGGTATGCATGAAGATAATTTAATTAAATATACGATTGAAACTGTATGTGGTGGAGTAAAAGTAAGTAGAGAAGCAGATCTTAAAAAAGCCATTGATAAATATTTTTCTTTTTCAAAGTATATTTCAAGTGGATTGAACGAACAGATCTTAGACAAGACATATGGCGAAAAACTTGTGAGCGTATTGTCTGGAGATAATGGTGATATAGAAATACTTAAAAAATACAACGAGGATTTGTGGTCAGACATCAAGGTTGATATAAAGTCTATATATCAGCATGGTGACTTTACGAATGATAATATACTAATTGATAATGAAAAAATTAAGATTGTAGATTGTGACACATTTGGCGATATTGCTATTCCAGGTTTTGATATTTACCATATTACCGTAAGAAATAAAATGAAGGATTCTTATGAATTACTTTCGAGATATTTTGTTAATGTTGGAATTGATTATAAGATAGATAAAAAGTTAATTTTTGTATATTTTTTACATGAACTTTGTATAAAGAAAGATTACATTTTATTAAATAGAAAAGCAGAGGACTTAATTAAAGAATTTGATAATATAATAGAGTTGTACTATTCTCAGATCATATAATATATGAATACTATATTGCATATAACTAGGATGAACTTCCAATCAAATAAGGCGCATGTTTATACTACTTCTAAAACATGTGAAGCGCTTGCTATGCAAGATAATACTAGAGTAATACTTTTAAGTTCAGATGATAGTTTGATTGATGGTCAAAAGAGGGAAGAGTTTTTTACGAAACACAATATTAAGAATCGATTTGATATTGCTTCTCTACCATCATTCTCAAATAGATTAAAAGGTAGTCGTGTACGCTTAATAAACTGGCTCGAGACAGCTACTGTAAATTTTTCTATACTTAAATACGTATACCTAAATAGACATAATTTTAGTACCTTATACTATAGAGATTGCTCGCTAGTCTTACCTATATTATTCACAAGATATATTCTAAAAAAACCTATTTTTATTGAAATTCATGCAGTCCTACATAAGAAGCATGGACAGTTCTTTAATAATTATTTTTCAAAAATATCAAACGGTCTGATAGTTATTAGTTACGGTTTGAAAAATTATTATGAGAAGTTGAATAAAAATATCTTGGTTGCTTTTTGCGCCGCATCAGAACCAGAACGATTTGAAATAATAAGGGAGTCAATAGAACAGCTACGTAACAGACTGAATCTTCCAATTAATAGGATAATATTGATGTATTCAGGTAATTTATATAAAACAGGAAATTATGATTCGTATGGTATAGAAGATATAATAAATGTAATGCCATACTTAAGCTCGAAATTTATTTTTATAGGTGTTGGTAAAAAGGGGAACGAGACAGCGGAACACGAAGAATTAGTTAAAAAATTAGGTATCTCGGATAAAGTAATGTTTCTTCCTTGGGTAAGTAAACAGGAGGTTTATGAGTACTGGAAATCATCAGATATATTGCTCCTACCTTCTGCTGGTGCACAGATCGGTAATTCACCAACAAAGATGTTTGAATATCTTGCATCCGGCAAAGTAATTGTTTCTGCTAAAACAACTGCGATAGAAGAAGTTCTGGTTGATAGCAAAAATTGTTTATTGGTGAGTGATTATAGAAATCCAAAAGAGTGGTCAGAAAAAATAGATCTAGTATGCGATAATACAGACTTACGTAGTAAACTGATTTCACAAGCTTTACAAGATAGTAAGGAATTTACCTGGGAAAATAGAGGTTACAGAATAAATGAGTTTATTTTGGTAAATATAAAATGAAATTAAAAACTTTTATATACAAAATACTATATTATTCTGGCATAAACTATATCTATAGTATATTTTATGGCAATAAATTATATTTAGTTATGTATCATAGTATAAGTAGTAAAGTTAACTCTGATACATTACTAAATAAATTATACAGCCACATTTCTCTTGATATAGAACAATTTGAAAAACAGATTAAGTACTTAAAAGAACATGATCATACTTTTATAAATTTTGACGATATACCAAACATAAAATCAAAAAATATTAAAAAACCTACAATAATTTATTTCGATGATGGACTTAAAGATGTAATGATAAATGCACTTCCTATATTGGAAAAATACAAGGTTCCAGCAACAATTTTTTTAGTAAGTGGAATACTTGATAAAACTAATATGATTTGGACAATACAGTACAAAAATATATTAAATAAAGAAAACGTTAATCTCAAAGAGCAGAATGCTCTAATAGAAAAAATTAAATCAGAAAATGAGAGTTATAGATTTGAAATAATGAAAAAATATAGTATAGGTGATGAACCTTATTTATTCGATATTTTTTTGAATTGGGATGACGTCAGAAATCTAATGAATAAGGGTATTTCATTTGGCTCACATGGTGTAACGCACAGTAGGTTGAATGAGGTCGATCAAGATAGATTAATTTATGACATAAAGTTTTCAAAAGAAAGAATAGAAAAAGAAACAGGTATGTCTATATGCGCCTTCTCATTACCACACAGTAGAGTAAATGAGACTGTTAAGAGTCAGATATATAATTATGGCTATAAATATCTTGTATCGGCAGGTAGCGGTTTAAATAATATTGATGGAAGTAGTTTTTTAAAAAATATTTCTCCAAAATCTAGTGATTCTATAATTAATTTTGTCAATAAAATTAATATATTAAACATATTTAAATGATAGTCGAAAAAAAATACTTATTTTTTAAAACAGCAAACATCATATTGGATGATGAAAAGATATTACCGCTATTAAAATCTAACAAGTATTCTTCAATTGTTGTATTATCATATAATAAACTTACTTTACCTGAATTCTTAGAATATTCTAAGCCAACCTTATTAATAGATCTAAGAAGAAGTGATGATGAGATATTTTCGAGTTTTAACGATACAACAAGAAACGAAATAAGAAAAACACTGAGGGATGATCAATTAAGATTCATCTACAAAGACTCACCGGACGCTGAAGCATATCGCGTATATAGTGATTTTGAATACTCACAAGGAAGGTTACCTGTTCGAATGAATTTAGTTATTGATACGTTGTTCTTCGGCATTGTTTTTAATAATGAGATTATTTCTGGAATATTTGTAAATAAGAGTTATCCCTACTTGAGGATACGTTCGATTTTTTCTAAAAGATTAAAGACAGAAGATAGGGAAATATACAGAATTATTGCATATTCGACGAGAAGAGTGGTTTGGGAGGCATGTCTTTGGGGAAAAAAGAATGGATATATTTCACTAGATATGGCTTCTGTAAATATCAATAACCCAAAGACGGAAAGTATTGCAAAATTTAAAATGTCCTTCGGTAAGAATCTAATACCAGAATACACTTATATATATAAGTCAAAACCTTTTGCTTTTTTTGAAAAAGTTGTTAGAATCAAAGTGTTACTTAAAAAGACTATTTTTAAAGTCAAGAACACCCTTCATGAAATTACTGATCGTAACAAACTACCTAGGAAATAAGGGGGGACTGGGGAGATATTCAAAAGAAGTTCATAAGGCGCTTTCGAAGTTACCAATTGAAATAAAAGTCGCATCAGAGGAGAATATATTGCTACCAGTTTTTAAAAAAGGTAAATTTACTATAATTAAAAATATATTTATCAATATATTGAGAATAAGAAAATATGCAAAAGAAGTGGACGTAGTCCATGCTCACGACGGTTGGCCATACGGTATATATGCGTATTTCGCTGTAATTTTTACAAGAAAAAAACTTTATATTACTGGTGTTGGAACATATACCATAGCCCCACTTACGAAAGGTATTCGATCATTCATCACTAGATTAGCCTATAGTAGAGCCCATGCTATATTTTGTATAAGCGACTATATTAAAAATAGATTATTGGAATTACATCCAAGTATCAATGCCATCACAGTTTTTATGGGAACAACAGAAATGTCTGTGCCTTCAAAGGATATTTTGATTAATAATATGAAATCACTCGGAGTAGTAAATTACAGCCCAATTTTTTTGACTGTAGGAGATATAAAACAGAGGAAAGGACAACTAGATAGTCTTAAGGCTATAACACTTTTAAAAAATAAATACCCAAGGTTTAAGTATGTCATGATCGGAAATGGTGATGATGAGTATTACGTCAATCAAATAAAATCTTTTGCAAGAATAAATGGTATAGAAGACAATGTACTCATAATTTCAAATATGTATGATGATAGTATCCTAGCCACACTTTATGCAAGTTGCGATATCTTTATGCTGAATTCAAATAATGATGGAAACCATTTTGAAGGATTTGGACTAGTTCTTTTGGAGGCTGCACAGTTCGGTAGGCCGGTTATAGGTAGTAAAAATTGTGGTATTGAAAACGCATTAAGAAACTGCTACAATGGCTTTTTAACAAGACAGGGTGATCATAAGGATATTAGTAGTAAGATTGAAAAGATATTAAGATATAAAAAAGATAGTTTTGGTAATAATTCCGAAGAATTCTATAAAAACTTTTCTTGGACAAAAACAGCAGATACCTACTTTAGACATTATTCTAAATAATACTATATGATAACTATACTTGGAAATCTAAGAATAAATTCACTCACTAGACTTGACCATTTTAAAAGCTCCTTTAAGTCTTTTAAATTTATTAGTGACAATTGGCTAATAAATGTTAGAGGGACATTTCGTGAGGAAGCATTAGATTTTTTAAAGAATGAGCTTGGAAATAAGTTAGTTATATTTAGTTTACTAGATGACAATAGGGGCTGGATTACAAATGCTTTGGATATGATAAAGGAAGCAAGATATGACTATATACTTGTTTGGAATGAAGACCATTTGAATATTGCAAAGCCTGAGGTTTTAGATGAGGTGATTAGAGAGATGAGAAAGGCAGACGCGGATTATATAAGTTATTCTTGGTGGCTATTTGGTAAATCAGTTGAGTCTTTTAATAAGCTTAGTCATAAAATTAATCTAAATAAAAGAAAGGCTATAAGTTATTTGGATTTAGATAAAAATAAATGGCAGATGATAAGAAATACCGGATATCCTTATTATCTTATTTCAATGTGTGGAATTTTTAAAAAGGAGTTTTTAGAAAAAATGTGGATAAACGATAAAAAAAGACTACCTATTTTCTTTAAAAAATATATATTCAAGGCTTTTGGTCTACTTACAAAACTTAGAATTATTAAGCCAACAGGACATAAAGAATTGTTCGAAAAGATTAATAGGAATATATTTAAGAATAAAATACAAAAATATCCGATTCAGACTCCTTTTGAAATGGAAAAAAACCCTGAGAGATTTGATATTCTACCTATCAAATATGCTATCCCAAATCAAGAATTATTTGCATGTATAGATGACAATATCAACGAAAAAGGTTATTCACTTGTAGAACGCGGGCTCTATAAAAATAATAACTTGAATCAGACAACCATAGAAAGAGTGGAGAATATCTTAACTGAAATAAAAACTGTCCTATTAAAAATTGATGAAAAACAGGCGAGTGTTCTAACTGAGCATATTTTAAGTGCTAAAAAAATAGTGGCTTGCGGTGCTGGTAGAGTTGGAATGGCGGTAAGGGGGTTTGTAATGAGATTAAAGCATATGGGAATAGACGCATATATCCTAGGTGATGCTAACGTTCCATCCATAAAGGCAGAAGATTTATTTCTAGTTTGTTCTGGGTCAGGTGAGACACAGACCATTTACGAATTGACTTTAATTGCTAAAAGAAATCAAGCAAGGATTGCTGCTGTAACTGGTAATCCTGAATCTAGAATTGGAAAATTAGCCGACTGTGTTGTTGAAATAAAGGCACCATCAAAGACCAAAAAGATAGACAATTTTATTTCTATTCAGCCAATGACAACATTAAATGAACAGTCTCTGGCCATATTCTTTGATGCGATCGTTCTAAAGCTTATGGAGGAACTTGGTGAGACACATGATACTATGTGGGAAAGACATTCTAATTTGGAGTAGTTATACTTTAATTGCATATGAAAACAATAAACAAAAAAAAATCTCAAAAAAACTATAAATTATCAGCATCTCTTGTGTGTGCAGATATGATAGATATTAAGGGCGAAATAGAAAAATTAGAGAAGGGCGGGATTGATTATATTCATTTTGATGTTATGGATAATCAGTTCGTTCCTCGTTTTGGCCTGCATCCTGAAATCCTTCAAGCAATCAAAAAAATAACAAATATACCCATTGACGTACATTTAATGGTTAATAACCCGGAAAATTCTATAAGGATATTTGCTGATGCTGGAGCTGATATTATTGTCGTTCATGAAGAATCTACACCACAACTACACAGAATAATTAAGTTAATAAAAGCAACTGGTAAAAAGGCGGGAGTGGCCCTAAACCCTGCAACCAGCCTTTCTACTTTGGACTATGTTTTAAATGATATTGATCTAGTTATGCTTATGGCTATAAATCCTGGAATTCTAGGTCACAAGCTTATTCCTGAAATGATGGATAAGATAACCGAGCTTAAAAGGAAGTTGAAGAACTATCCAAATATGCTAATAGAAATAGATGGTGGAGTAACTCCAGATACTGCCCCAGAGATGATAAAGAGAGGAGCCAATATGCTTGTTTGTGGAACTTCAACGATATTTAAGCCTGAAGGTGACGTTGATACCAAAATAATTGAATTAAAGAAAATCCTTGATAAGTAATCTGATTTAGTATAGTTTGATAACATGAAAGTATATATACCTATTGATGAAAAAAGATTCGATTTTAAGGAACTGGCAAAATATACTAATCCTGTTCTAATACGTCTTGGTAAAAAACCTATAGTTTCCTATATAATTGAAATGTACCCAATTGGAACAGAGTTTATCATTTCAACAGATTACTTTGTCGACCACCTAAAGGACTTTGTATCTCTTGTCTATCCTAATATAAAATTTACTTTTATTGGTTCAGAACAAACTAGTGATTCTTTACAATTTCCGCACATTCACCACCACAGTGATCTAGTTATCGATAAAAGATATCCAAATATTTTTTTTAAGGTAAACGACATGAAGTCTTTATTACAGGTTCGTGAAATGATTCATGATAAATTTGATAATTTGGATAAGGTTGACGAATCCCTTTTTTTCTTCAAAGATTTTGCGATAAAGTTTTTCGCTGATGAGAAGAAGATTTTAGCTAGAGTTGAAAGAGGAAAGCTTCTGGGAGGTTTGGTTCCAGAAACTTTAGAAATAAAGAAAAATTTCTATAAATACTCATATATTAAAGGAGACACATATTCAAACGTTGCTAACCCAAAAAACTTTAAAAATTTTTTAAACTGGGCTAGTATTAAATTATGGAAATCAAAAAAGACAGTCCCTGTCGAGGAATTTAAGAAAATTTGTTTAGATTTCTACGAAAAAAAGACAAAGGAAAGAGTAAATAAGTTCATGTCGGTAAATAAAATAGTAGATAGAAAAATGACTATCAATGGTAAGAAAGTTCCAGACATTAATACTCTACTATCAAAGGTTAATTTCGATAACCTCTCAAATGGTGTGCAAACACAGTTCCATGGTGATTTTATTTTGGAAAATGTAATTTTAAATAAGAATAAATATACATTACTTGATTGGAGACAAGACTTTGGTGGTTTGCTTAAAACAGGAGACATGTATTATGATTTGGCAAAGCTATATCACAATTTGGTTGTAAATCATGATATTGTGACTCAGAACAGATTTGCCATCAAGATAAAAGGTAATAGTGTGACTTGTAGTATAGATAGAAAACCACATCTTGTTGAGTGCGAAAAGACTTTTGATGAATTTATTATTTCAAAAGGAAATGATCTGAATAAAATAAAGATATTACGTGCGATTATTTGGTTAAACATGTCACCATTGCATCATTATCCGTTTAACATCTTCCTATTTTATTTTGGTAAATATAATCTATATAAAGCACTTAATGAAAAATAATATGAAAAAAAATATAAAAAATTTTATTCTTGATGTAGATGGAGTTTTTACTGACGGCCAGTTTCACTACACCTTAGAAGGTAAGTCAGCAAAGATTTTTGGTCCAGATGATCATGACGCATTGCTGCTTGTAAAACCATTTTTAAATATCATTGCAGTAACTGGCGATAAAAAAGGATTTCCAATTACACAGAAAAGAATTGAACAAGATATGAAATTACCGCTTTTTCAGGTAAGTACATTTGAAAGAATCGATTGGATTAGAAGTCAATTCAAACTAGAGGAAACTGTATATATGGGTGATGGAATATTTGATGCAATGGTTTTTGATAAGGTTGGATACTCCATTGCCCCGGCAAATGCTTTTCCAGCAATAAAAGAATATGCGAACTACGTGACAAAGACTTCGGGTGGACATGGAGCGGTTGCAGAAGCATGCTTGCACATAATGGAAAAATTTTTTAAAAAGTTAGATTTACTTAATTTGAAAGTAGAAAAAGGTGGAGAGTGGGGAGGTAAGAAATAATTATAAATTACTCATATTAAGTAATACCATTTAAATACATGGAATACAAAATACTTATCACAACATCAGGCACCGGTTCACGTCTGGGAGAACTTACAAAAACAACGAATAAAGCACTAGTTAAAATAAATGGTAGGCCAACTATTGAGTATATTTTTAATTCATACCCAAAGGATTCTATATTTGTCATTACACTTGGATATCATGGGGATCAAGTAAAAAATTATCTTTTGAAGAATTACCAAGATTATAATTTTGAGTTCGTGATAGTGGATAAATATATTGGCGACGGAAGTAGTCTACTATATTCAATGCTCTGTGCAAAGGATAATCTACAGTGCCCATTTATTTTTCATGCTTGCGATACCATTGTAGTTGAAAAGATACCAGAACCAAGTGAAGATTGGGTTATTGGGTATGTCATTGACCCAGAGACAACAAAGATGGATGTAAGGCAATACAGAAGTCATAAAATTAAAGATGGTTATTTAGCAAAAGTAAATGATAAAGGAATTACAGATTTTGATTCTATACATATTGGCATGACTGGAATACATGATTATAAAAAATTTTGGGGGGCTGTTGAAAGTCTATATAAAAATGACCGAAATAATCAGGCGCTAGGAGACGTCTCTGTTATAGAAAAGCTTTTGTTAGAGGGCACAAAGCTCAAATGGGTTCCTTTCGAAACGTGGCTAGATACTGGTAATCCTCAAGCACTAATAGAGACAGAGAAGGTAATAAAAGAGGGTTAATGTCAATATATATAAAATAATAATGAAGTGTACAATGAATCTATGAAAAGGAATACTAACTATATCATTAGAGATAAAAGCCTATTATCAAATAAGAAAAATCTAGAAACTCTACATAAATTCAAGGATTTTCCAGTATTCATGGGTTGTGTAGAGCAACCACAAGATGAAGATATAGTGTCCGATATGATTTGGGATATATGCCCAGAAACAGGTCTTATACAGCTTCAGAAGCTCCTACCCCTTGATATATTGTATTTAGATCAACATAATGATGGCGTTGGAAAGGTTTGGCAGGATCATTATGTAGCTTTTGCTAAATTTATTTCAAAATTTAACCCAAAGAGAGTTCTGGAGATAGGTGGCGCACATGACCATATAGCTAGGAATCTATGGACGGTAATTCCAGACGTAGAATGGACAACTGTTGAACCAAATGCACAATATATCACAAATCCTAAGATTAAATTAATTAAGGGTTGGTTTGATGACAAATTTAAACTAGATGAAGGAATAGATACTATCGTACATTCACATGTATTTGAACATACATACGAACCATTTAAATTTTTAAAGCAAATAAATTCATTTCTTAAAAGGGGTGATAAACATATATTTACTTTTCCAAATATGATACCAATGCTGGATAAGAAGTTTACAAATTGCTTAAATTTTGAACATACTGTCTTTCTTACTGAAGAAATAACAGATTATATACTCCAGAGTATGGGTTTTAAGATCTTAGAAAAAGAGTATTATGGAGATCCACATAGTATTTTCTATGCAACAGAGAAGACGGACGTTGTGGAGGATGTATCTACATTGCCAAATAAATACATTCAATATAAAAAACTTTTTATGGATTATATAAATTATCATAAAGAGATGATTGATGATTTAAACATGAAGATTGGTAGTTCAAACGAACCGGTATATCTCTTCGGAGCACACATTTTTTCACAAACACTAATCCAGTTTGGATTAAAAGTTGATAAAATAGTCGGATTGCTCGATAATAGTCAGGTGAAAAATAAGAAAAGACTTTATGGAACAAAACTTATGGTAGAACACCCTAAGATTCTAAAAGGGAAAGGTAAGGTAAATGTTATTATAAAAGCTGGTATCTATAATGAAGAAATAAAAAGAGATATATTAGAAAATATAAATTCGGAAGTAATATTTTGGTAACATGATCAAAAAAATTAAATTAATTATAATATATTTTATCAATAGAGGGCTTTTTAATTATAAAAGACCGATATATAGACCATTCATTTATTCATTAGCATCTCGATATGTGGATTTTTGTAGAGGGGAACACAATTCAAATATGATAACAAACGGCGAATATCGTTTATTGGATTTGGTGTTTAAAAAAAAGGATATAAAAATTGTTTTCGATGTCGGGGCGAATGTTGGAGACTATGTTAAGCATATTCTTTCTTATAGAGATACTATCAAAGTATATTGCTTTGAACCAGACAGTACTACATTTGGTAAGTTAATGAAAAATGTCTCGACAAGTAAGAATATATACTTAGAAAATATTGCACTTGGAGAGACTATTGGAAATAGAGAGATGTATATAAATAAAGACTCACCGGAGTTAAATTCATTTTATGATATGGAACAAGAAAATTATAATATTGAAAAAAAAGTTGTAAAAACAGATACTCTAGACGAGTATTGTAAACGAAAAAATATAAAGCATATTGATCTATTAAAGGTCGATACAGAAGGCCATGAGTTGTTTGTTTTTCAGGGAGCAAAGAACTTATTTAAAGATAAATCAATTGATATGGTTCAATTTGAGTTTGGTAATGCCGCAATATACTCAAGAGTATTCTTCAAGGATATTTACGATTTTTTTATTCAAAATGAATATGACATATACAAAGTGAAGCCTATTACACTTGAAAAAGTTAAATATTGTCCAGAATACGAAAAGATAATGTATGCCAATTTTATTGCTATTAGGAAAGGAGTTGCCATAGAATAGTAAATTGTATACTATAGACAAACCATGAAGCTTATAATACTTGCAGCCGGAGAAGGACAGAGAATGAGACCGATAACACTAACCACACCAAAGCCACTTGTAGTCTATAGAGGTAAGACTGCACTAGATCATCTATTTCTTTCTTTGCCAAATGAGATTGATGAAGTTATTTTAGTTGTAAAATATTTAGGCGAAAAAATAAAAGAGTATTGTGGTAACGAACTTTATGGAAGGAAGATTACTTATGTTGAAGGCGAAAAAAACGGAAACGCTCTAGGATTTATTAAAACAAGGGAATTAATTAAAGAAGGAGAGAGATTTGCAGTTTCATATGCAGATGATGTTTTAACAAAAAAAGAAATAGAAGATTGTTTGAAATATGAATTTTCATGGCTGTGCTACTTCGTTCCTGATCCAAAAAATGTTGGTATTGCGACTATTGATAGTACAAACCAGATAATCGATGTAATTGAAAAGCCTAGAAATCCTACATCGAACCTTGCTACAAACGGGTTTATGATTATGAATTCTGACATTTTTAATTATGAGCCTGAGTTACATGAAGTAAAAAACGAATACTATTTCACGGATTTAATGAAAAAATTTGCAAAAGATCATAAAGTTTTTGCAGTTATAGGAGATGAAATGCATACACAACTCACTTCACCAGAGGATATAAATAGATTAAATAATAATAAATAATGATTTTAGTAAGAGCACCACTTCGAATAAGTTTTATTGGCGGGGGTACAGACCTTCCAGATTTTTATAAGAAACACGGAGGCTGTGTTGTTTCAACTACTATAAATCAATATGTATACTTGGCTATTAAGCACACACCCTTGGTAAATAAAGTAATAGTTAAATATTCAACAACTGAAACAGTCGATCACCCAAAAGATTTGATACATAACAGGGTTCGTGAAATCTTATTGACTCTTGGAATAAATAATAACATAGAAATTGGCTCCTTCGCGTCGATTCCAGCTAGGACAGGACTCGGTTCATCTTCTAGTTTTACCGTAGCCTTGCTTAAGGGACTCCATCTGCTCAATGGTAAAAAAATAAATAAGCAGAGCTTGGCTGAAAAGGCCTGCACGGTAGAAATTGATCTTGTAAAGGAACCAATAGGCAAACAAGATCAGTATGCTGCATCTTATGGAGGACTCAATATTTATAAATTTAAAAAAAGTGGAAAAGTAGCTATTGAACCATTAGCTATATCTAAAAAGAATAAAGATAAATTTGAAAAAAGCCTTCTGCTTTTCTTTACTGGAATAACTAGGGATGCTTCCAGTGTATTATCCAATCAAACTAAAAATATCGATAAAAAGATCGATGGATACAAGGAAATAGCTTCTCTCGTATCACATTTCAGTGAAGCAATTAAAAAGGGAGATTTTAAAAAAGCTGGAGATATTCTACACAAAAGCTGGACTCTAAAAAAGACTTTTGCGGATGAAATTTCAAATAGCACTATAGATGATCTGTATTCGTTAGGGATAAAAAATGGTGCATGGGGAGGAAAAGTACTTGGTGCTGGTGGTGGAGGCTGTGTGCTTTTTTTAGCTCCAGAAAATAAACATAAAGATATTAGAAGGTCGGTCATAGACTACGCAAACAAAAATAGACTAAATAATTTTGCTGAAATTGAGGTAGGTTTTGATAATAAAGGTGTTGAAATTGTCTTTGATCAAGAAAAAGCATAAATTCGAAATATGAATAATAAAATAAGAGCAGTTTTTCTGGATAGAGATGGAGTCCTAAATAAAAAACCAGCAGAACATGATTACGTAAAAAAAATAAGCGAATTTAAGTGGAATATAAATGCTAAAAAGCTAGTAAAAAAGATCAATTCCGCAGGCTATGTTGTTGTGGTTATAAGTAACCAAGCAGGGATTGCAAAAGGAAAGATGTCTAAGGAGTTTGTTAAAAGACTCCACACAAAGATTAATAGGGATTTAGATAGAATAGGTACATCCATCAGATCATTCTATTTTTGTGCACACCATAAAGACGAAAAGTGTATATGTAGAAAACCAGAACCAGGTCTTTTTCATTTAGCAGTGGAAGAATTAAATATAGATATTAAGGCAAGTTATATGATAGGGGATAGCAAAACAGATATAGAAGCTGCAATGAGAGCGGGGTGCAAAAATGCTATTTTGATAGAGAGTAATGTGATCGATCTAGATTACATTTTAAAATCCATACCATAATAGCTAAAGATTGAATATTATCCTTATTTTGATATGATATTTATATGAATAAAATCGTAACACCGACTATTTCTGTTTGTGCAACTGTAAACACTGAAGCAAAGCGTATTGACGGATTTATTTCATCACTTCTAGAATTTGCTGATGAAATAATTATTTCAGATACTGGATCACTAGATGACACTGTTCAGATAGTTCAAAGTTATATAAATAAGGGAAATACAAAGATAGCACTTCATCATTATAAGTCTCCAGGAGATTTTCATTTTGGGCTTGCAAAGAACTTTGTAATGTCAAAATGTACCATGGATTATATTTTGGTGCTTGATGCTGACGAAAGGCTTAGTGAAAGTTTTAAAGAAAATATCAGACCATTTTTAATTAAGAACAGACCAGAGGTGGTAACTATTGTAAGGTGTGATGATTTGCTAACTAGCTTTGAAGAATCAATTGAAAGAATTACTAGGCGTGGAAATGAAGTTTTTCACGGTACTGATTCTGATTCCAGAGTACATGAGCATTTGATGCATAGTTTTAAACCTATCATCTTCCCATATCCAGTATGGCATTGCCAGAGGGAGAAACATTGGTTACTTATGCCGCACAGTCGCTTTTATTATTTGAGTTTGGAGATTGAAAGAACACCAAAGACAAAATCATTCTTTGGTCATTTACTACGAGGTTTGTGGAAATTCCAATATAAATTTAAAAAGATTTATTTTTCTAAAAATATGAGGAAAGAGAGAGAGGGGTTCAGATACGCATCTCTAAGGGCACTTTATGATCTTATGATTGAATTTTTTGTTGGTCTAAAGAGACAGGATTACAGATATTGGGAAGAGGGAGTATATAGAAAAATATTAAAAGAAAAATTGGGTACTGTAACAAAGTAAAATTATGTATATTTTTCAACCAGAAAGAATAATATTGAGGCAGCAAGTCATAAAATATTCTAAATATATTGTTGGTGAAACTCTTGATATTGGTGCCGGAGAAGGTGGAAGGTATAAAGGAATTTTTCCTTGTAGTAAATATATAACCATGGATGTTGAGAAATTTCCTGGAGTAGATGTCGTTGGTCGAGCTGAAAGCATACCCATGCGAGATAATAGCATTGATTCTATAGTTTGTACCCAAGTCATGGAGCATCTAAATAAGCCGTTTGAAGCTGTAGAAGAGTTTTATAGAATTTTAAAGACCGGCGGTCACATATTGGTAACTGCACCACAGATGAACGAACTTCATGAAGAACCAAACGATTTCTTTAGATACACAAAATTCGGTCTAATAAGTATGTTTGAAAACATAGGATTTAAAACTATTGTTTATGAGCAGAGAGGAGGGTTTTTTACCACAAGAGCACAGATTTTAATAAGATATTTAATAGATAAACTAAGATTGTATAAGAGACCAATACTGGGAAGAGTTCTGGGAAAGTTTATCTTGATTTATGGTAAGTTTATGATGTTGCTCGATACGTTTGATAAAAGTGAAGCAAATAGAAAAAATACCTTAGGTTGGTGTTTTATTTTTGAAAAATAATGAAAATATTATTTTTATCGGATGACTTTCCACCAAAAAGCTTTGGAGGAGCGGGTATAATAACTTACAACCTCGCTTGTGGGCTGGCTAGTGCTGGTCACGAACTTCATATAATTACTACCGTACAAAATAAATCTGATGCTGGTGAGAAGATCGTGGAAGGAATGAAAGTTTACAACCTATATATAGACTACGACGGAAGATTGTCAGGTTATTTCAGTCTGTATAATTACAGGTCAGTTGGTAAGGTAAAGAAACTTATTAATCAAATAAAACCTGAAGTTATACACGCTCATAATGTTCATCACTATCTTTCATACTATACCCTAATCTTAGCAAGAAGATTTACAAATAAGTTATTCCTAACAACACATGATGCGATGGCGTTTAATTACGGAAAGCTCATAAATTTCTATGATAAGAGAAATCTTGAGGTACAAAATAAATTTTCTTATAAAGTTGGATTTATTAAAAATTTAATGACAGCAAAGAAAAGATATAATCCTTTAAGGAATTTATTCATAAGATATTGTTTGAATAAATATCCCAAAAAGATATTTGCAATATCGAATAGATTAAAAGACGCATTAAATCAAAATAGAATAGTAAATGTAGAAACGGTTTATTATGGAATAAGTACTGATAGTACCATAGCTAATGATGATGATAATGGAGAATTTAGTAATAAATTAAATTTAAATAATTCAAAGGTAATTTTATTTGGCGGCCGATTGAGTGAAGCAAAAGGAGGAAAGATCGCTATTGATGCACTAAGTCTTTTAATTAAAAAAGATACATCAATAGCATTACTAATAGCAGGTACCCCAAATGACTATTCAAAATATTTATTAAAGTATGCAAAAGATATTGGTGTTATAAATAACATAGTCTTTACTGGGTGGCTGTCTCGTGAGGATATGAAAAAAGCATATGCAGTATGCGATGTCTGTATCACGCCATCTGTATATTTTGACGCATTCAATCTCTTCAATATTGAGGCAGGTGCTGCGTCAAAACCAGTTGTCGGTACGTGTTTTGGTGGTACTCCAGAAATTATTCTAGATAAGATTACTGGTCTCATTATTAACCCAAATAACATAGAAATGTTTGCCGAGGCAATATATTCTATACTTTCAGATAATGAATATGGAAATAGGTTAGGAAAGGCAGGTTATGAAAGAGTAAAAAAAGTTTTTAATATGGACAGATATGTGAAAGATACAGTCTATTGGTATAACAAATAGTTACTGCTGTTGATTTTGCTTTTTTACAATATAAAACCAAAGATAGGCAGATATTGCAGCTGTTGCAAGAAGTAATAATATCCTAGCATAAACAACAGATTCTACACCTATTTTTTGAATAGATACGAAGATAAAAATAGTAGATATAAAACCTGGAATGTTCCATAAATAAAGTATTTTTTTTGGTAACATATTTATTTTTGCATTTATTGCTGAACTCAACATTGTTAATGGTATAGAAATTAATATTGTTAGGGCGTATATGCGTGATAGTTCAATCGACATCAGATATTTTGGGAAAAATATCTGATAAATATATGGGACGAAAATCATATATAATATAACAACCATAATTGATATAATAAATATTACAAAAATCCTCTTATATAGTAATTGTTTTATTTCATTTACATGACGATTGGCCATTTTAGGCATAGCTAGTGTCGGTATGTTTCTAAACAGACTAACCATTTGTGTTACGGGTGCTATGGCAAAACTATAGACTGCAAGTTCAATTGAACCTAAATAATGGAAAATCAGTATCGAGTCAAGGGACCCTATTAGGGTAGCTATTATATCAATAAAGCTTGAGTGTTTACCCATTATTATTGTGTTGGGATCGCTTTCTTTGTTGGGTGGGTAAAGTTTGATTGTTTTTACAAAAAAGAATAACCTAACAAGTGTCCATGATATAAGATATGTAAGTAAGATAATAAAAATATTACTTGTTATCAATACGATGGTTATCATGATTGCTGTAGCAAAGAATTGACTAATTGTAATGTAGCGTGAAGAAACATTGAATATTTTTTTACCCTGTAAATAATTTTGATATATATGAAAAGAGTCCATAAAAGGAATAAATAGACAAGCTAACATAAATACAGTCGCTAATTCATTATTTCCGTTCATATAATAATAAATTCCGATACAAATACTAACTACTCCACCAACAGTACCCCAACGTATTTTTGCCTTTAATCCTTCTATTAACGATCCTTCGAGTCCTCGTGCAACTGCTTGTGAGACCATGCCTCCTATACCTGTCAATGTTGTGATCGACAATATTCCAAGTACTGATAGGAAATATTTATATACCCCATATTCATGAGCTGGTATATGATTTGCAAATACGATAGCCATTATAAACACCATTGCTGATGTTAATACATTAGCTAGAGTAAGCCAAAAACCACCTCTAATTAGGTATATCATGTCCGTTTTTGTATATTTCTCACTTGCTTTTAGTAAGTAATAGAGTTTGTTTTTATAGTGTGATATCATCTTATTATCATGAACAATACCACAAACAACAGTATTTTTAAATACGCCATTATTATAGGTCTTGGAGCAATTTCTTTTATACCTTTATACGTAGCCAGTCCGCTATTCTTCCCATTCATCTCCGGAAAGGCATTTGTATTTAGAATATTGGTAGAGATAGTGTTTGCATTGTGGGTCATACTAATCTTTAGAGAGAAGGGTAAGGATACAAGTATATTACCTAAGATGAACGGTATAACTATTGCTGTCACGGTATTTACTGTAATAACTCTAATAGCAAACATATTCGGACTAAATCCTCTACGTAGTATCTGGTCAAATTTTGAAAGAATGGAGGGTTGGATAATAATCGTCCATCTATGGATGTACATTATGGTGCTTTCATCAGTACTTACTACAAAAGAGAATTGGAAGAAGTTTTTCGATGTTATCTTGATAGCTGGTTTTATTACTGCTATATACGGCCTATTCCAGTTCTTTGGTTGGGCTAAAACTCATCAAGGAAGTCGTGTAGATGCATCCCTAGGTAATTCAGCATATATGGCAATTTACATGCTAATAAATGCATTTATAGCTATGTATATGGCAATAGCGTACTACTCTAAGAAGAATCACTATTTCTATATCTATACCATTCTGTCAGCTATATTTTCTTTTGTAATGTTCCAAACAGCAACAAGAGGAACAATACTAGGTTGGATACTTGCAGTGATAATAACTCTTGCTCTGTATGCGATCCTTGGAAGAAAGGAAACAGGACAGACAAATAAGTCTAGAATAATTTCAGGAAGTATCATCGGAGGTATTATCCTTCTGGGTATCATATTCTTTTACAACAGAGATGCTAAATGGATACAGAACAACTCTGTACTAGGACGTATTGCTACTATATCTATAACAGACACAAAGACACAAGCAAGAGGATATATATGGCCAATGGCAGTTAAAGAATCTTTTGGAAGTGTAAAGACTGCGATAATCGGAATTGGTCAGGAGAACTTCAACTATATCTTCAATGCAAACTACAATCCTAAGATGTGGGCACATGAACAATGGTTTGATAGAGCACACAGTGTGTTCCTAGATTGGTTGGTAGCAGGGGGATTACTAGGTCTACTAGCATACCTCTCTCTATATGTAATTTCTCTAATATATATCTTAAAGAGTGATCAGACAGTAGCACAGAAATCAGTATTAATCGGATTACTTGTCGGATATGGAATACACAATGTATTCGTATTCGATAACCAGACAAGCTATGTAATGTTCTTTACATTCCTAGCTTTTGTATCCACTCTAAGACCAGGAACTCCTTGTAAGCTATTCAAAAAGCATGAACAGATTGCAACTGAAGACTATATAACGATAAGAGATTATGTAATAACCCCTATAATCATCATCCTGTTTGCTGGTATGGTATATGTTGTAAACATTAAGCCAATACAAGCAAATACAAGATTAATTGATGGTTTACGAGCTTGTACAAAGCCACCTACAGTTACAATAGATTCATTTGTTAAAGCACTAGATCTAGATCTAAGTCTATCTAATCAAGAAATTAGAGAACAATTACTTAATTGTGCATCAGGAGTAATCAGACAAAATGGAATACCAGAGAAGACAAAGATAGATTTCTATAACCTAGCAAAGAAGGGAATTGAAGATCAGATAAAGGAAACACCAAATGATGCAAGAATATATATCCTTGGAGGTGGATTCTACGATTCAATATCAGATTATGCTAATGGAACTCCATTACTTGAAAAAGCTAATCAACTATCACCTAACAAGCAGACAATAGTGTATCAACTAGCTTCTAACTACCTAAATGTTAAGAGAGACAAGGAGGCAATATTCCTAATGGAGAATGCATATAAGTCAGCTCCGGATAACATAAACGCAAAGGTATTTTATATTTCAACATTGATTACAACTGGTAATGAGGCAACAGCTCTAAAGCTATTCCCAAATGATCAGAGCTTCTATGATCCAAATATCATTAGAGCATATGTGGGTATAAAGAAATATTCTAAAGCTGTAGAGATTTACAACAAGCTAATAAAGGATACACCAGATAGTCAGGAGCTATATTCAGGATTGGCATATGTATATCTTCTTGATAAGCAGAATGCAAAGGCTATAGAAGTACTAAATATTGCTCGTACTAAATTCCCACTACTTAAGACACAAGTTGATAAGTTAATAAAGGATATTCAGAGTGGTACAGTTAAATTAAACTAGTTAGTATCAATAATATATCCTCTACCAGGTATATTACGAAGTAAATTTCTCTTACCTCCTACATTAATCTTCTTTCTAAGTGAAAGGATATGAGCTTCTACGGTATTTGAGAATGGATCACCTTCAGAGTTCCACACATACTCCATTATGACACCTCTAGATAGTACAGTACCTTTGTTTTTCATAAGGTATTCAAGTAGGTTATACGTTTTTCTAGTTAAATATATCTGAGTATTACCCCTACGAGCTGTTCTTCGGTTAGTATCCAATACAAGATCATCGACTGTGAGTATTGGATCCTCAACATGCTTCGGTCTCCTAGCTAGAGCAAGTATACGAGCTCTCAATTCCTCTAGTGCGAAGGGTTTAGTCATATAGTCATCAGCTCCTTTCTCAAGGGCAGAGATTCTTTTACGCATCTCTTTGTTGTTCGTTAAAAATATTATAGGTGTCTCTATTCCAGACTCTCTAAGTTCAACACATAAAGATATCCCATCCTTATCAGGTAATGCGTAATCTATAACTATTACATCATAGAAGTTAGTACGAGCCATATATGAGCCATTACTGCTATTACGAGCAACATCTACAGTAAATGAATCCTCGATAAAGTTATTCCTAATATAGCTAGATATATCCAAATCATCTTCTATGATTAGTATTTTCATGAGGTGATAATATCCTAGATTAGCGATAAAGTCATACAATTAGTGGGGAAATCAGTGATAAAAATTTTATCAGAATTTTATCGCATTTGTGGTATAATATTTACATAATAATTCTATGTTTCAATTCATACACTCCGTGGGTCAAAATTTACAGTTAATTGTTGAGCATGGAGGGTATATCTTAGTATCAATTACAAGTATATTAGAGGGTATTCCAATCATGGGACAGTTCGTTCCAGGAAATACCATTGTCGTTATTTCAGGTTTTCTATCTAAGATCGATTTGATGAATGTGTATGTAGTATTTGGAATTGTATTGGTAAGTTCTATGATTGGAGACTTTTTGGGATATCACATTGGACATAAGTATGGTTTTGATTTCGTAAATAAGTATGGTCCATATTTCTTTATCAAAAGAGAGTATATAGACAAGGCTAGGAGTTTGATACAAGCTAATTCCGCTAAAACAATTATATTCGGTCGCTTCAGTCCACTAACAAGATCATTTACTCCGTTTATAGTAGGTGCAAGTAGAATACATATTAAAAGTTTTTGGCTATATGATTTCATAGCTGTATTTCTATGGGCCATATTCTCGATCGGTATAGGTTACATATTTGGCGCAGGTTACCATGCTGTGTCTGCGGTACTTGGTAAGTATATAGTTATCGCTATATTTATAGGTATTCTAGTTATATGGGGATATAGGTTTATTAACAAACACTTCCATGTCTTTGTTAAGTATGAATTAATTACTCTAATATTTAACCTATTCGGTCTATACCTTTTCTTCAAAACAATACAGGATGCACTAACTGATAAGGTATTTCTATTACAATTTGACCTATTTGCAAACGCATATTTCATCGCTCATTCAACACCAATGCTGTCTTCTGTAATGAATATAATCACAAATGTATTCAGTCCATCATCAATCATCCTATACTCTCTAGTTGGTATTGCATACTTTATGTATAAAAAGAAATACTACGACTCAATCATAATATTTCTTTCTCTAAGCGGATCATATCTAGTTACTTTCTTCATAAAGAATATGGTATTGAGATTACGTCCAGAATTCGGATATATTGTTGAGTCAGGATATAGCTTTCCAAGTGGACATGCAATTGCTATAACAACATTCTCTGTACTGCTAGTATATCTATTCTTGGTTAAAATTAACTCAATGGTATTGAGAGAAATATCAATTTCTCTAGTGGCCCTACTACTCCTTACGGTCTCCTTTAGTAGAATATATCTAGGAGTGCACTGGGTATCTGATGTAATGGCAGGTATTGGTCTTGGTCTGTTTACTACAACATTAATAATACTTTTGGTTAAGTATTTTAGAATGCTGTATATCCGATACCAAACTACAAAAATTTAAACTAGACTTTGTCCAGTCATTACTACTGGCTTCTCTATACCAAACATCTTCAATATTGTAGGTGCAATATCAGATAGTCCGCCTCCATCTCTTAATTTAACATCATGTGATGTAACTATTGCAGGCACAGGATTAATCGTATGAGAAGTATGATTCTTTCCAGTTATAGGATCAATATTTACTTCAGCATTACCATGGTCAGCAGTTATGAAAGCGACACCACCTTTCTTCTCAAGAGCCTCGATAACTCTACCTAGTTGCTTATCAGTCTCTTCAATTGCAATTATAATCGCAGGAACATTTGCTGTATGTCCAACCATGTCTGGGTTTGCAAAGTTAATGAAGATAAAGTTTGTACCATTATTAATTTCCTCTACAGCCTTATCAGCAATACCCTCAGCTCTCATCTTTGGTGCTAGATCATGAGTTGGTACATCCTTTCTACTATCAAGCATTATGTGTCTCTCTCCAGGATATGGTTTCTCTACACCACCGTTTAAGAAATATGTAGCATGAGGAAACTTTTCAGTCTCAGCGATATGTGCTTGAGAAAGATTAGACTTAGATACCTCTGCAGCAATTGTAGTCTCAATCTTTGATGGAGGAAATGCAATTAAACATTTAAACTCTGTTCCATATTCAGTCATTGTAGCAAAACAGATATTCTGTGCTTTTTGGCGTTCCATAAGCTTACTTGAAATCATGCGTGCTCTATCTGCTCTGAAGTTATAGAAAAAGACAGCATCGTTATCAGAGATACTACATCCTTTACCTTCGTAATCTAGACATACTATAGGTTCCAGGTGTTCATCTAGTTTACCTTCTTTGTATAGGTTACTAACATAATCAGAAGGAGTAATACTACATACATTTCCTTTACATTCAAAGATTGCATTTTCAGTCTTAGCCAATCTATCCCAGTTATTATCTCTATCCATCGCATAGAATCTTCCAGATATAGATGCAATCTTTCCAACACCGATTTCAAGTAGGACTGCTTCTAGTTCTTTAATATACTTAGAAGCACTTTGTGGGGCAGTATCTCTACCATCTGTAAAGATATGAATAGCGATATTTTTAATACCAGCATCCTTAGCAGTTCTTAGAAAAGCAAAAAGATGATTTTCATGACTGTGCACACCTCCATCACTCAAAAGACCCTGAACATGTAGTGTAGAGTTATTCTTCTTTACATGATCGAATAGGGAAATGAGTGCTTTGTTCTTTGCAAATTCACCAGTTTCAATCGCCTTGTCAATTCTAACTAGTTCAGTGTCGATAACCTTACCAGCACCAATTGTCTGGTGTCCGATCTCGCTATTACCCATCTGACCCTCAGGAAGCCCTACAGCTAATCCAGAAGCGTTTAGTAGAGTATGTGGGTATGTTGACCATAATCTATCAAAATTAGGAGTTTTAGATGCTTTAATGGCATTAGCAGTAGTATCTTCTCTGTAGCCCCATCCATCAAGGACGATAAGGGTAACTTGTTTTGAATTTGTATTTGTCATAAGGGTATTTTAACAGAATTATGTACGCTGTCTATCATAGCAAAACAGCTCCCGAAGGAGCTGTTTTGTGTAATTACTCTGTCTTAAAAACCTTGTTTCCTCTAAATACTGCTTTCTTTCCTAGACTCTCTTCAAGTCTAAGTAGTTGATTGTACTTAGCAACTCTGTCTGTTCTTGATAGGGAACCAGTCTTGATTTGTCCTGTACCTGTACCAACTACGAAGTCTGCAATTGTTGTGTCTTCTGTCTCTCCAGATCTGTGAGAAATGATTGAAGTGTACTTTGCCTTCTTTGCCATGTTTATAGCATCAATAGTCTCAGATACTGTACCAATTTGGTTTAGCTTGATAAGGATAGAGTTACCAACATGCTTCTCAATACCCATGTTCAATCTATCAATATTAGTTACAAATAGGTCATCTCCAACTATCTGAACTTTCTTTCCAAGCTTGTCTGTCATCATCTTGTATCCATCCCAGTCATCTTCAGCAAGACCATCCTCTATAGATATAATTGGATATTTAGAACACCAATCAGCATAGAAGTTAACCATCTCTTCACTTGTAAGAGATCTGTTCTCGCATGCTAGATGATACTTACCGTCCTTGTATAGCTCTGTAGCAGCAACATCAAGAGCAATGAAGATATCCTTTCCAGCTTTGTAACCAGCCTTTTCAATAGCCTCCAATATTATCTTTATAGCTTCTTCGTTTGAAGAAAGAGAAGGAGCAAATCCACCCTCATCTCCAACTGTTGTTGAAAGTCCTCTGTCGTGTAGAAGCTTCTTTAATACATGAAATACTTCTGTACCATATCTAAGTGCTTCCTTAAATGACTTTGCACCAGCTGGCATGATCATGAATTCCTGGAAATCAGTAGACTTCTCAGCATGCTTACCACCATTTAGAATGTTCATCATTGGAACAGGTAATTGAATTGTATTACCAGTCTTTGAGATCTTGTTGAAATACTTGTACAGTGGAGTCTTAAGACTAACTGCACTAGCTCTAGAGAAAGCCATAGAAATACCCAAGATAGCATTAGCTCCTAGACGACCCTTGTTAGCTGTACCATCTAACTCAATCATTCTTTTGTCGATACTTCTCTGATCAAATTCTTTGTTAACCAAAGCCTTAGAAAGGATAGTATTAACGTTCTTAACAGCTTTAACTACACCCTTACCGTTGTATCTATTACCACCATCTCTAAGCTCAACAGCCTCATGACTACCAGTTGAAGCTCCACTTGGAACTGCAGCACGGCCAAAAGAACCATCCTTTAGTGTTATATCTACTTCGACAGTAGGGTTACCTCTAGAATCAAGAATCTCACGAGCAATAACTGATTTAATCTTTGCCATATTGTATTGGTATTTCTATTTAATTATTAATTAGCAGAGGAATTATATATGAATTGGGAGGGGAAAGCAAAAGACTATATATTTAAATATTTTCGTACTACAACCTTCGCACCATCATAAGCAAGTTTCTCGATAACCTCATTTGTAGGGCTACTCCAGAATGGCTTACCTTCATTTGATGAATTTAATTCACCACTTACTTCTACTTCAAATACAATTGATATCGTAGGTATATCTCTAAAGCTTGAAGGTATTGAGAAAAGATACTTAGAGTTAATAACATCAAAGCCAGTTTCCTCCTTTATTTCTCTTTTTAATGCATTACCTATATCCTCATTTACTTTAACCAAACCACCTGGAAGGCCAATACCATTTAGGTATGATAAATCAATAAAAAGTAACTCCTGATTCTTCTTAATCAATGCTGTTACAGATACTACTGGAGGTAGTTCTACATTAAGTATGGCCGAAAGGATTCTTGAGATGTGTATAAGGATAAAAGCGCGGATTTTGTAGAATTTCATTCAAAAATTATATCACACTAGTTTGTATCTTTAATAGTTAGAATAGGGTACAGAGTAAGTAGACAAATAACACCAAAAACAACAAAGAGATATTTTTCAGTAACATACACTAGACTTAATGTAACAACTAGGGGGGCTATGAAGAACGAAAGTGATCTAGTAATACGGAATATACTCAACACCTCTGGATCCTTACCATCAACCTTCTTAAAGAAATATGTCTCAATCATTATTTCAACCGTAGCGGCACCAATACGTGTTACAAAAAGAAGAGATGACCATAGTAATATGTTTGGGGAATCGAGTAGTACAAGTGATGCGGTGGATATACCAAGTATTGCAAACCCAACTGCCATCATTTCTTTTTCTCCCCATTTCATGTCCGCTAGTTTACCAAGAGGAATATCTAGTATTACAAAAGGGATTAACATGATTGTGAAAATCAAACTAATATCACCCCAGTTAAAGTACATAACATTGTGTAGATATATTGGAAAATATATGGTCATCCATACATAGAAGGTCTGCAGTACAATGTTAATAACAAATATCCTACTAATATCCCTATCCTTCAATACTCTAGAAACAGTTTGAATCGCAGATACATGAATATATTTTGGATCCTTAAAATTATGGAAATTTCTATAGATCAAATACAGCAGTGGAAGTAGCAGGGCAAAACCAGCAATGTATACACCCCTATAGCTCTCTATAGAATCCCCGCCAGCAACAACCAACATACCACCAACAAGCGGCCCTATAACCCAAGCAGTGTTTGTTGCAGTCATTGTAAGACCTCTTACACTACCCGTATGTTCAACTTCCGTGTTCTTCTGAATGAATATATCAATAGTGAATATAATCAAACTAATCATACTCATTCCGATAATGAACAGAGGTAATATACTTGCAGGATCAGTAACTACAGTCAGTCTGTAGAATACAAACATTTGTATAAGGATTAGAGCAAGGGAAGTTCTTAGATTACCAAACCTATTAAGTATGGTATTCATCAAAAGAAGCCCTGCAATAGTTACAGCAGATATAGCAAGATATACTAAACTGATCATTTTTTCATCTAGGAATGTCGCAAGAACACTAGAGTTGAAATAGTTAGGTATTGCAAGATGTAGGGCAGAGAAAAAAGAAATAATACTAATACCGTAAAGTATATTCCTACTTTTAATACTTGAATGATGTTGCATTTAACATCTATTATACCACTAAACCCTAAATCGCAAGAAGTACTGGGATGACAATAGGACGCTTTGCTGTCTTTTGTAGCAAGAACTTACTTACATTGTCACTAACATTAGTCTTGATGTAATCAATATTGATAGGATTCATTCCTTTTGTAGAATCTTCAATAGTATTCTTAATTATAATTCTTGCATGATGTAGAAGTTCTTGAGATTCACGTAGATATACGAATCCACGAGAGATAATATCAGGAGATTTCTTTAACTTACCAGTCTGTCCATTAATGATTGCAAACACAATGAATATTCCATCTTGTGCAAGCATCTGTCTGTCTCGAATAACTACATCCTGAATATCACCAACAGAGAATCCATCAACCATAACGATTCCTGATGGAGCTTTTTCCTTAAGCTTAACAATCTTAGAACCTGAGTCCTGTATTTCAACTATAGATCCGTTATCTGGGATAACAATATGATCCTCAGTTAGACCATTAGTCTCCTTTGCGATCTCTCCGTGTACACGAAGCATGTAGTGATATCCGTGAACAGGCATAAAGAACTTAGGATTAATCTTCTTATGAATCCAAGCAGTCTCATCATGGTTAGCGTGTCCTGAAGAGTGAACATCAGCAATACGATAGTGGATAATACTAGCTCCTTGTCTTGAAAGGTTATCCTTCAACTTCTGCACAGCACGCTCATTACCAGGAACGATAGATGAAGATAGAAGAATAGTATCTCTCTTGTTAATCTTAATATACTTATGTGTCTTGTTAGACATTCTCATCATAGCTGCAAATTCATCTCCCTGAGCTCCTGTTGCAAGAACAACTATCTTGTCTGGAGGGAAGTTATCAATCTGTTCAACTGTAATTAGAGTATCTTTCTTAGGCTTAAGTAGACCAAGATTCATACATATCTCTATGTTTGTCTTCATGCTTCTACCCTCAACAACAACTTTCTTTCCATATTTCTCTGAGTAATCAATGATCTTTAGCATTCTCTCTAGCAGGGAAGCGAAAGTAGCAATGATAAGTCTACCCTTAGTATTCTTGATTATCTCTTCGATATTCTTGTGAACCTGTCTTTCAGGCATTGAGAATCCTGGGTTTTCTACGTTAGTAGAATCAGCCATAAGTAGAAGTACTTTTTCATTTTTAAACACTCTGTCATATTCAGCTACCTCTTCGTCAGTAGGTACTCCATCAACATGGTCTAGCTTCAAGTCTCCTGTGTGTACAATAGATCCATGAGGAGTTTGTATAACTACTCCCATAGCATCTGGAATTGTGTGAGTTACAGCAAAGAACTTAACCTTAAGAGATCCTAGAGTTATAGTTTCATCCTTCTCAACAATCTTAATATCAAGTGGTGGAACATGAGTAAACTCTTCTTGACGCTTCTTTATCATCACTGAAGTAAGCATACGAGTGTATAGAGGTGGATTACCAATACGAGGCATAACGTAGGGAATACCTCCAATGTGATCAAGGTGACCGTGAGTGATTATAACTGCACGTATCTTGTCCTTTCTCTCCTCAAGATATTTAGTATTTGGAAGAATATAGTCGATACCTGGTGTATTCTCATCCTTGAACTGGAATCCAATATCAATAACAACAATATCATTACCATATTCAATCATGGTCATGTTCTTACCGATTTCCTCCACTCCTCCAAGAGGAACAACTCTAATAGAGTTAGGGTTAAGTGCAGGAACAGTATCCTCAACTTTCTTGTGCATCTGTGTAGCATCTGGTGGACGAGTTGGTCTCATTCCATGAGATCTAGAAGATGACTTTCTTACTGAAGGTCTAGCCATAGGAGGACGAGCGAAACTCGGTCTCGGCTGTGCTGCAGGCTGTGTTGTGTTTTGTGTTATTGGTTGATTTTCCATTTTTTTAATTATTAATTTTTAACAAATATTTTCCAAACCTTATTCGTATCTATGTACCACTTATCAATTCCGTAGAATCTGTCTGAATGATTGGTAATTGATTCTAGATGATATCCCTTTATCTTGTCTGACATTACGTATATATATTCTGGGGAGTAAAGGAATATTGCTGGTACATCACTCTTAATTATTTTTTCAAAAGATTCATAGATAGCGTTTTTCTGTTTGGTATCATATGTTGTTCTCGCTTCCTCAAGTAACTTATCTGCTTTGCTGTTTACATACATTGCTATGTTAAGTCCTGGAGAATTTCGCTGAGATGAGTGCCAGAATGCGTACAGGTCCAAATCTTTGTTTATAATCTCTCCGAATAGCAGAGCATCATACTTTCTGGTCTTAATAACATTTTGAGTAAGGTCTCCGTATTCAAATATCTTTACTGTAACCTTAGCTCCAATCTGCTCCCAATCACTCTTTACCATTTCTGCTACTTTCTTAAGTTCAATTGAGTCAGCTGTTACTATTGAGAAGTCTAGAGTTTGCTTTACAGATCCAACTTTCTTCTCAAGCACACCATTTGCATTTATAGTCCATCCTGCTTTAGCTAATATATTCTTAGCAGCAACCTTATCAGACTTAATACTATCCTTACCGTCGTTTGCTATTGGACTATCAATACTAATTCCGTAGTCATATAGAACATCTTTAACAATCTTCTCCTTATCAACTGCCATATCTAGTGCTTGTCTAACTTCTTTGTTAGCAAGAACAGGGGAATTGTTTTGGTTTAGGAAAATACCAAATATTCTAGGAAGTGGATTATGTATTACTGTAAGATCATTCGTATTAGCCAATTCATGTGTCTTCTCTGGAGAAATTCCAGCAAAGTTTTGTATATCACCAGACTTGTATGCGTTTATAATCTCATCCTCATTCTTGTAGAAATTAACATTTATATTAGAAATATATGCTTGTACGTTGTGATAGTCATCAAAAGAAGAAAGTTTGTATGATACTGGTGTACCATCCTTGTCCTTGTCTATACCACTAACTTCATATGGTCCTGATCCAATTGGATTTAGGTTTGCTTGATTAAAAATGAATTGATCAGTATCAATATTCTTCCAAGTATTCTTTGGAATTATCCCAATAGTTGTATTAGTTAAGAATGGAGCGTATGGTTGCTTCAAAATGAACTGAATCTCCAAACTATTAATCTTCTTTATACTCACACTAGCCCAATCAACTCTTCTTGGACTCTTTAATTCACCATCTTGGATCTTCTGTATTGTAAATTCAACATCGTCTGTAGTTAGTTGAGTACCATCATGAAAACGAATGTCATTCTTTAATTTAAAACTGTATACAAGACCATCTTCTGATATCTTGTAACTCTCAGCTAGATCATTAACTATTTCACCCCTATCATACTTCATCAATCCAGAATATATGAGGTTTGTAAGATCCTTGTCTGTATCAGTAAAGGCTAGTACAGGATTAATTGTTCTAGGTAGACCAATCATTCCTTCAGTAAATGCTCCTCCATTAGCTGGTACCTCAACAAGGAACAAAGAGTTAACTTTGGAAGCTATACTAAGTGCACTAATCAGGGCAACCACAGTTAGGAATGCAAAAATGACCTTTTCTGTTGCAGAAAAAGATTTAATAATCTCAAGAAGTTTTTCACCTCTTTTCAAGCGAAATTCTTTCATATTTAAATATATTTAGAGGATATTAAAGCAAACCTATAAGTGTAGAAAGTGCAAAAAGTATTGCAACAACTATAGTTATAATGAAGAGAGTCTTTTCAAATCCACGACGTGTATGAAAAGCTGAGCTGAAATTGTCACTACCACCAAAAGCGCCACCGATCTGGGCTCCAGTTCGTTGAAGAAGTATTGCTGTTATAAGTATGACAGCAAGTACAATTTGTATGTACGGTAGTATAGAGACGATTGTCTTCATTACAGTAAACTATAGCATATCAAATATCTTTTGCAACATTGCGTGCAATATACCGTTGATATACTATAAATATACTTTTATTAGCTTTAATATTAAATCTTTATGAAAAAAGAAAGTAAAAAGATTGAAACAGAGATTATTCCATTAAAAGATCGAGTATTAATTAAGGAAAACAAAGAAAGTAGGGAGAACAAGACACTATCAGGAATTATCATCCCAGTTACAGTGAATGAAGACAAGGGAAGTAAGAGCGGAAAGGTAATAGCGGTTGGATCTGGAAGTTATGAGGATGGAAAACTAATACCAGTATCAGTAAAAGTAGGGGATCAAGTATTGTTTCAGTGGGGAGACAAGGTGGTTGTATCTGGAGAAGAATATTTTTTAGTAAAAGAAAGTGAACTATTAGCAATTATTAAATAAATATTATGTCAAAGAAAATACTGTATAACGAAGATGCACGTAAATCACTTAAAAGAGGTATTGATGTAGTTGCAGATGCTGTAAAGATTACTCTAGGTCCTAGAGGAAGGAATGTTGTACTTGATAAGAGTTATGGAGCGCCTACAATAACTAATGATGGAGTATCTATTGCAAAAGAAATATCTCTAAAGGATAGATTTGAGAACATGGGAGCTGAGATAATAAAGGAAGTAGCTACAAAGACAAACGATATAGCAGGAGATGGTACTACAACTTCAGTTGTATTAACTCAAGCAATAATCTCAGAAGGAATGAAGCATACTACTATGGGTGTAAATGCAATGGGAGTTAAGTTTGGTATTGAAGCTGCCGCAAAAGATGTAGTTACTGCACTTAGATCTATATCAAAACCAATTAAGACAGACGAAGAGATACGACAAGTTGCTAATATTTCTGCTGAATCAATAGAGCTTGGAACAATCATTGCAGATACAATAAAGAAAGTTGGTAAGGATGGAGTAGTTACTGTTGAAGAATCACAGACTATAGGTCTTGAGTCTGAGGTTACAGAAGGAATATCTTTCGACAAAGGATACATTTCTCCATACATGGTTACTAATTCAGAGAGAATGGAAGCTGAGTACAATGATCCAGCAATACTAGTAACTGATAGAAAAATATCATCAATTAAGGAGGTATTACCTCTACTTGAGAAGCTTGCTCAATCAGGAAAGAAGGATTTAGTAATCATTGCAGAAGATGTTGATGGAGAAGCCCTATCTACATTCATAGTTAACAGACTAAGAGGAAGTTTCAATGTGCTAGCAATTAAAGCTCCAGGATATGGAGACAAGAAGAAAGAGATACTAGAGGACATCGCTGTAACTATCGGAGCTAAAATAATATCAGAGGATATTGGTATTAACTTCGAGAATGCAGAAATTGCAATGCTAGGAAAAGCTCGTAAGGTTATATCTACAAAAGACTCTAGTGTTATCGTTGGTGGTAAAGGAAAGAAAACAGATATAGAGGAGAAGGTAAGTCAGCTAAAGGTACAAAGAGATAGTATTGATTCTAAATACGAGAAAGAGAAGATAGATGAGAGAATTGCTAAGCTTTCTGGAGGTATAGCAGTAATTAGAGTGGGAGCTGCAACTGAAACTGAGATGAAGTATCTAAAGTTAAAGATTGAGGATGCAGTTAATGCTACAAAAGCTGCAATTGAGGAAGGAATAGTTCCAGGTGGAGGAGTAGCACTTATAAAAGCAGCACAGAAGGTTAGTGATAGCTTAGCTAACAAAAAGCATCCATCAAAGGAGTTTGAATTAGGATATTCAATTGTACTAAAGGCACTAGAAGCTCCACTTAAGCAAATAGCGATCAATGCAGGAAAGGATGATGGATCAGTAATTGTTGAGAAAGTTAAGAATGGTAAAGGTAATGCTGGTTATGATGCACTTAACGATGTAATGGTTAACGATATGATATCTCTTGGAATAGTTGATCCAGTTAAAGTTACTCGTTTGGGAGTATTAAACGCTTGCTCCGCATCAGCAATACTATTAACTACTGAGGTGGCCATAGCAGATGAGCCAAAAGATGAAAAAACTTCAGCACAGACTGCCTCTGGTATGGATTATTAAAATTTGGTATACTAATCGAATATGAAAAAAATATTAACTTTAATTTTGGTAATTATCATAGCAGGAGCCGTTATATGGAAATTTAACGATTCTTCAAGTAATGGATCAGATAATGGAAAGGATGAAGCATCAGTTCCAACAAGTCAGACAGTTACTGTTTCTACAAAGATCTCAGAGTACAAGAATGATGAGCTGGGATTCTCAGTTAAGTATCCTACAGCTTGGGAAAAGCTTGAGGCTTCAAACAATGTATCATTCGTAATACCAGTTGATGCAAAGGAGAAGAATACTATCGGAAAGCTAGAGGCTAAGGTGGATATATTCTCAGGTAAGTGTGCATTCCCACCAGTAACATCAGTAAAGGAGAGATCAACTCTAGCAGTTGGAGATATGAATCTTAATATGATTTCAATCGCTAACACAGTTCAGGGAAGAAACTACTTTAACAGAATGTATTCTCTACAGAAGGATACAGTTTGCTACTTCTTCACATTCGCATCTATAACATCAAGTCCTTCATCAAAGGGATTCACAGGAGCTGATCTACAGACAGTTGCCGCAAAGAACACAGTACTTGTAGACGCAGCAGATGCTCAGTTTAAGGATATGGTTAAGTCATTCAAGTTCGTTGTTGGTGCAGCAGGACAGGATGAGACAAAGGTAGCTCCAAAGAAATAACTATGAATAAAAAAATACTAATTGGTATTGCAGTAGTTGTGGTACTTGTACTTGTATACTCATTCTCTACATATAACTCTCTAGTAACTCTTGGAGTTGATGCAGATGCACAATGGAAGCAGGTAGAGACAAACTATCAAAGAAGATTTGATCTAATTCCTAATCTTGTTGAATCAGTTAAGGGTGCAATGGGACAAGAGAAGGATGTATTTACAGCAATTGCTGATGCTCGTACTAAGTACTCAGGTGCTACAACTGCAAATGAAAAAGCAGTAGCAGCAGGACAAGTTGAAAGTGCTCTAGGAAGACTACTTGCAGTAGTTGAAAACTACCCAGTACTTAAATCGACTGATGTTGTTGTAACTCTGATGTCTCAACTTGAGGGAACAGAGAATAGAATAAATGTAGAGAGAATGAGATTTAACGAAGCTGTTAAAGTATATAACCTAAAGGTTATGAGACTACCTAGTTCAATAATTGCGGCTATATTTGGTTTTGATGAAAAGGCATACTTTGAGGCAGTTAAGGGTGCAGAAGTTGCTCCAGCAGTTAAATTCTAACTATGAAGAAAGTTGCTCTGATTGCAACAATAATATTTACTTTTGCACTATCAGTAAGTGCATATACAAGCCCTGGTAAACCCCAGGGTTTTGTAAATGATTACGCTAATATACTTTCAACTGAGAGTAGGGCTAGCATTGAATCAGAATTAAATACTTTAAATTCTACAACTGGCATACAAGTTGTAGTTGTAACTATCAACTCACTTACTGATGAGACTATAGAGACTTATGCTGTAAAACTATTTGAAGAATGGGGTATAGGGAATAAAGAGAAAGATAACGGAGTATTGCTACTAGTTGCACTTAATGAAAGGAAGGTAAGAATTGAGGTAGGGTATGGACTAGAAGGAGTACTTACAGATGCACAGTCGAATGGAATAATTCAAAAGATTATAATTCCTCAATTTAAATCAGGAGATTTTAATTATGGAATTACATCAGGTGTAGATGCTATAGTTTCTGTTGTTAAAAGTGAAGCAGACTATTCTACTACAAGTAGTAGTAATTCTGGATTTTCTCTAGAGTGGATATTTGTCCTAGTTATCTGGGTTCCATCATTCTTTGCAAGTATACTAGGTAGATCTAAGTCTTGGTGGCTTGGAGGAGTTATAGGTGCAGTGATTGGACTTGTTATATCAATAATATACGGCTTTATCTTCATCGGTATTGGATCAATATTAGCCCTATCAATTATCGGTCTTGTGTTTGACTATATCGTCTCTAAAGCATATTCAAACAGTGTAAGAACTGGAGGTAATCCACCTTGGTGGATTGGTGGAGGACATTCTGGAGGTGGTAGTAGTTTTGGAGGATTCGGAGGTGGATCTTCAGGTGGAGGTGGATCTAGTGGAAGTTGGTAGGGAAGGTTCGCATAGCGGTCTATTGCGCGTCGTTGGAAACGACGTGTGGGGAAACTCACCAGGAGTTCGAATCTCCTACCTTCCGCAGACAAATTTTAATTATTTAATGATATAATCTACGGATGGAAGAATATTTAGAATTTACAAAAAAACTAGCTAAAGAAGCAGAAGAAATAGCTCTTAAGTATTTTAGTTTCGAAACAGAAACAACATGGAAAGGAGATGATACTCCGCTAACTAAAGCGGATACAGAAATTAACGATTTGGTTATAAAAAGGATAAATGAAGCTTATCCAGAACATAGTATTTATGGAGAAGAAAAAAGTGAAAGAAAAGAAAATTCACAATATATTTGGGTTTGTGACCCGATAGATGGAACAATGGCTTTTTCTTGCGGTCTACCTATATTTGTTTTTTCAATAGCCTTAGTTGATCAATCAAACGGCCAGCCTATTTTGGGATTAATAAATGATCCAGTCATGAAAAATATGTATTGGGCATATAAAGGTAGTGGAGCATATAGAAATGGCAAGATAATAGAAGTCTTAAATGTAACCACTTTAAAAAACACGTACCTTAGTACTGGTGCATCAGGAAAGGATGTCGGTTTTTCAAACCTACCACTATTTAAATTTTTAAGTGAGAAAAAATGTAAAGTGATGAAATACCCCTCTTTCATTTATGGTGGGGTACAAGTTGCAAATGGTAAATATGTTGGAGCTGTGTTTTATGCTAAGGCTGGTCACGATGCTGCCGCATTAAAAATAATTACGGAGGAGGCTGGTGGAAAAGTTACTGATTTAAATGGAGAAGAAAGAAGATATGACCAAGATGGTTTAGGGTGTATTGTTTCTAATGGTATCCTCCATGGTGAAATATTAGAGTGTGTTCAGTCTGGTAAATTAAATAATTAATAAATTTGGACTGACTTGTTCCAACAGTTGACCATACTACTAGCAGAGGAGTTACTAGTTATCCCCACGAAATGAAATTTTGATAAAATTTTTATGATTTTTGCTATTGTATTAATTTCTGTAGCATCTAAAATATATACATGCCAAAGACAGACTATATTACAAAAGAATACTTTGAAAAAACTCTAGACAAGAAATTAAACAATTTTGTTACTAAAGAATATTTTGATAAGAATTTGAATGATACCCTAGATATTAGGTTTCGTAACTTTGAGAAAAGTTTTAAAGCCTCATTAATTTCTGATTTAATTAAAGCCGAGAGAGCAATGCTACACGAAGCGTTAATAGAATCACTTGAGAATGCAAAAGCATATCATCAAAGAGAGACTGATAAGTATATCAAGATCATTTTGGACGAATGGAGAGATGAATCAAGAGCATTCCATGATTACATGAAAGGTATAAAAGATGTGCAGGATACACATGAGGAGAGAATATTAAAATTAGAGTTTAGTTCTTAGCTATATCCTCCTGCTATCATACGCCCAGTGTAATATAGCTTGTCTCTGTCTCGGTCTACAGAACTCATCATACGCTCTACAGTTATTCCTCACCTGCACTATATGTCTACGTATAGCTTTCCATCTCTTTATCTGTCTCGTATCCTCATCCGGTATTCTACGACCCATATAGTATCTACAGTACCACTGAAACCATCCTCTAGGATCATCTTTGTATATCCAACCTTTAGCTACCCATACTGATAGTTTTTGACTAGCATTAACTCCAAAGTAATTAATACTAGCAATGTGCTTGTCTGTACCTCGAGGTGCAAATTTAGCATTTGTAAACCAATCTGCAGGGAATTCATTTACACAATCTCTCATGTATATACCCCCAAACACACCAAGTTCAAGCATTTCCTTAGGTGTTAATTCAGGCTTAAACTCCTTATCAAAATTCTTACTAATAGGTTCAGTAAGAGTGTAGCTATATCCACTCTGCATCTCATCATTTACTTTTACTATATCTCCAATCATTAGTTTAATATCCAAATACTATAATTAAGGAAAGCAGCGAAACTTACCCAGAGTATGTAGGGAATTAAAAGATATGCAGCTATCTTTGAGATTCTATAGAAAAGAATTATTGAAATGAGTATAGAAGTCCACAGTAGTATAATTTCGGCAAATGCTAATCCTGGATTGTGTAAACCAAAGAATATTACTGACCATAGTGTATTAAGTATTAGTTGCACTACAAATACTGATACTGCAATCTTACTTTCTCTAGACTGTATTCCTTTTTTCCATACTAAAAACAGAGAAATACCCATTAGTAGAAAAAGGGTAGTCCACACTGGTCCGAATATCCAATTTGGTGGAGCTAAATCTGGTCTAATTATTGTGCTATACCAAGTATCAACTGAATTAGTCGTAAATACAGCTCCAAGTATCCCAGCCATCTGACACGCTATTATCGATATGATTAGTTTAAGATAGTTTTTCATTTTTTAATTTCAAAATTACTTCATCACACTTAATAAACAACTCCTCCAAACTCCCATCATTAACTAGCTCTATGTCTGCCATACTGACAACCATATCAACATTCTGACCATTTTCATCAGTACTTACTCTCTCGCTCCCCTCAATCTTTTTAAATTCCTCAAAACTAACACTATCACTTATCCTTCTCCTTACCTTTGCAAACTCATATCTAGTCTCAAGTGGGGCAGTGATGGAAACAACTATTCCACCAAGTTTCTTGAATGTTTCAACTTCTCCTATAGCCCTAAGTCCGCTAACTATCAGGTCATCAGTAGTTTCTTCAAATGCAATTCTGACTAATACATCAGCACCTTGCTCAGCTCTAAGTGCATTACCAACTTTCTGTAGGTTCTCCCTAGTTAGATCACCAAGATTGTTATCCTTAACATACTTTCTAATGATATCTCCACTAGATATATGTTTAATTTTGTACTTTTGTTCAATATAGTTAGCTAGAGCATCTTTTCCAACAGCAGGTGGTCCAACAAATGCTAATTTCATAAATACATAATATCATATATAATATAGATAACATATGAGAGAAAGACTTGAAAAAATGGATGCAAAGATTATCAACTCACTTAGAGCATTAAGTATGCCTTTTGCAAGATTTGCTCTATTCGTCGTCTTCTTCTGGTTCGGAATATTAAAGATAATAGGTACTAGCCCAGCTAATCCACTCGTAATGGATCTTATGAATACAACATTACCATTCATGACATGGGATGTATTCATTGTAATGTTTGCTATATACGAAATGCTAATAGGCATATCGTTTCTAATTCCTAGATTAGAGAGACTAGCTATAGCTCTGCTAGTACCTCATATGATAATGACGGTATTGCCTTTAATTTTCTTACAATCTATTACATGGCAGGGATTTATGACTCCAACACTCGAAGGACAATACATAATTAAGAATCTAGTTATCATTGCGCTCGCAATGGGTATCGCTGCACACTTGCATCCAATGCATATAAAGAGGAGATAATGAAGAAAATATTTTCAATATCTGTAATACTGGCTATTCTAATATCTTTTTCCATATATTTTAGTAAATCAAAAGAGAATCCATATCTAGAGATCAATAATACAAAGATTAATCTAATAGTCTCCGACACAGAAGGGTTAAGAACAAAGGGGCTTAGTGATACAAAAGAACTTAAAGACAACGAAGCAATGCTATTCATTTTCAGTGTCCCAAGTAAATATGGTTTTTGGATGAAGGATATGAGCTACCCAATTGATATAATTTGGCTTGACGAAGATAAAAAAGTTGTGCATATAGAGAAAAACGCATCTCCAGAGTCATATCCTAAAGTTTTTTTCCCACCAGAGAACAGTCTATACGTTTTGGAATTTAATGGTGGTTTTTCTACACGAAATAGCATTACGGTGGGAAATTTTTTAGATTTTAACTATAGATAGTATTTACATTTTTTCTTTTTCATCCCTTGCTCATAAAAAAGAGAGTTATCCACTTTCGCTATTCCCTCAAAAAGGTAAAATTACCTCCACTAATAGATTAATTTTTTATCAAAATGAGTATATATGTAACAAAGATAGATGGTACCCGTGAATTACATAATGCAGATCGAGTGAATCGTTCGATTGAGAGAGCATGTGCTGGTCTTATCGACCCAATCGCTATGGTTACTCAGATTGCAACTGAAACATATCTAACTTTGTATGATGGTATTACTGTAGATGAACTAGATCATGCCACAATCAATGCAGCAGTACAAAACATCAAGGATGATATTCAATTTGATAAGGTTGCAACAAGACTTCTTTTAAAGACAATATACAGAAAAGTTGTAGGAGACTATGACAAGGAGAGTCATGAGGATTTGAGAATCAAGCATAAGGAGGCTTTTGCTGGATACATTAAGTCTGGAGTTGAGGGAAACAGACTACATCCAGATATGATGAATAAATTTGATCTAAAGGTGCTTGCAGATACTCTAGATATCGATCGTGATGAACTATTCGTATACGCAGGACTAGATGGAATCATAAACAGATACTTCTTGAAGAATGACAAGCAGCAGCCAATTGAGACTCCTCAGTTCTTCTTCATGCGTATAGCTATGGGTCTGTCATACAATGAAAAGAATCCTACAGAATATGCTAAGAAGTTCTATGACAAGATGTCACGTCATCAGTATATTGCAGGAGGATCTACAAACCTTGGAGCAGGTACAACTCGCCCAGCGCTATCAAACTGTTACCTAATGGAAATACATGACGATATGGGTCATATCGCTAAGTCAGTAGCTGATGTACTACTTCTTTCAAAGGGATCTGGAGGTATTGGAGCATCTATTACAAAGTTGCGTGCAACAGGTTCCCCACTAAAGTCTAACTTCGGAGGTACATCAAGTGGACCAACACCTTTTGCAAAGATTATCGATACTGCAATACGTGCTGTTATGAGAGGAGGAAAGAAGAAAGGAGCTCTATGTTTCTATATGGAGAACTGGCATATCGATTTCCCAGAGTTCCTAGACTGGAAGCACAATGCTGGAGATGACTATGTACGTATGCGTACAGCAAATACTGCAGCTTTCTTGTCAGATGAATTCATGAAGAGAGTAGAAGCTAAGAAGGATTGGTATATGTTTGATCCTGCTGAGACTGCAGATCTTAACGAACTATACGGAGAGGAGTTTAGTAAGAGATATCAGTACTATATAGACAAAGCAGAGAGAGGAGAGATGGTGATGTTTAAGAAGGTTCCTGCTGAAGAGCAATACAGACAAATTCTAGTGTCTCTACAATCAACATCTCACCCATGGCTTGTTTGGAAGGATACAATCAACCTACGTGCTCTAAACAACAACTCTGGAACAATACATATGTCTAACCTATGTACAGAGATTTGTTTACCTCAAGACAAGGATAATGTTGCTGTATGTAACCTAGCTTCTCTAAACCTAGCTGCGCATATAAAGAACAAAGAAGTGCACTGGGGAAGACTTGAGGAAAGTGTAAGACTAGCTGTGAGACAACTTGATAACCTAATTGATATTAACGTTCTACCAATTCCTGAAGCGGCAAAGTCTGACAAGGAGAACCGAGCTATAGGACTTGGAGTGATGGGATTTGCAGATACAATCGAGCAACTAGGTATGCCATATGATAGTGAGCACGCTTGGGACTTCGCTGACAGAATTTTTGAATTCGTAAGTTACATGGCTGTTGATGAAAGTGCAAACCTAGCTCAAGAGAGAGGATCATACATGAACTTTGAAGGATCAATGTGGTCAAAGGGATACGTTCCAGTTGATACAATAAAGAAATTGAGTGATGCTCGTGGAGTTGCTGTTACAGTTGATACTCAGAGTAAGCATAAGGGACTAAATTGGGAAATTCTACGTCAGAAAGTTAAGAAAGGAATGAGAAATGCAACACTTATGGCTGTTGCTCCAAATGCAAACATTGGACTTGTAGTAGGTACAACTCCAGGTATTGATGCAAGATTTGCTCAGGTATTCTCAAGAAACAAGATTTCAGGAAAATACATGGATATTAACCATAACTTGGTTAAGGATCTAAAGAATATGGGAATCTGGGAGAAGGTAAGAGAGTCAATCATTGAGAACCAAGGAGATATAGCTAATATTCCTGGAATTCCTCAGCACACAAAAGATATTTACAAGACATCATTTACAACTTCACCTCTTGCATACATCGAAGTTGCTGCTAGAGCACAGAAGTGGGTAGACCAAGCTCTTTCAAGAAATATGTATCTTGAGACAAGAGATATTGATGAGACAATGAGTATATATACAACAGCTTGGAAGAAGGGATTGAAGTCTACATACTACCTACACATGAAGCCAAGACACTCAGCTGAGCAGAGTACAACAAAGGTTAACAAAGCAGAGAAGATTGGTAAGAAGGGATTTGCAAATGTTGCTTCAGCTAAGAAGGAAGGTGAGGTTACACCAGAAGTACCAAGACCAATAGAGAGTACAATATCAATACCAAGAGTTGAACCAGTTACAGTAAGTGCTCCAGTGTATGAGAGAAAAGAAATACGAGAGGAAGTTATGGAGGCATCTACAATACAGCCAAGTATGCCACTTACAAACAAGGTAGAAGTTAGTGAACCAACGTTATCTAAGGAGGATATAATGTCAAAGTTAAGTGCTAATCCTAATATTCAGGTAAAGGTTAAGCCAAAGGTATGTCCAGTTGATCCTGCAGAATTAGCCCAATGTGAAGCTTGCCAATAATTATTAAAAGTAGTAATACATTAGTATATTAATTAAATAAAACATTATGCTTATAGGAAAAGCTGCACCAGAGGATACAAGTTTACACCCAATTAAATATAAATGGGCTTATGATCTATACAACCAAGCTGTTCGTAACACTTGGTTCCCACACGAGATTACTCTAAAAGAGGATCTTGATGACTGGAAGAAGATGACTGAGGATGAGAGACATGCAGTTGAGTTCCTTATGGCATTCTTTAACCCAGCTGAGCTAATCGTTAACAGATCAATTGCTCTAGGTATATACCCATACCTAAAATCAGCAGAGTGTCACCTGTACCTTGCTAAGCAGATGTGGGAAGAGGCAAACCACTGTGTTGCTTTTGAATATGTTCTAGAAACATTCCCATTTGATCGTGAGAAAGTATTCGATCATCACCTAAATGTTCCTTCAATGAGAGCTAAGGAGGACTATATCAACAAGTATATGAAGAGAATGACAGAAACTTCTCTTGATATTGAGACTGTTGAAGGAAAGAAGGATTTCATTAGAAACCTTGTTGCTACAAACATTGTGATGGAGGGTATCTGGTTCTACTCAGGATTCATGGTAGTGCTATCATTCCGCCAGAGAAAGCAATTACGTAACTTCGGTTCTATGATCAACTGGGTTCTACGTGATGAGAGTCTACACCTAAAATTCGGTATTAACCTAATACACAATATCCTTGAAGAAAATGAGGATCTCCTATCTCCAGAATTTGCTGATGAGATTAGAAATATCATTATCGAAGGAGTTAACAAAGAAGTAGATTACAACAAAGACCTATTCCCAAATGGTATCCTTGGACTAAATGCAGAATATGTAAACCAGTATGTTAAGTATGTAGCTGACAGAAGACTAGAAGAGTTAGGATTCCCTAAGTACTACAACGTAACAAACCCAGCAAAGTGGATGAGTACAGCTACTGATGTATTCGAGCTTGTAAACTTCTTTGAGGCTCAGAATACAAGTTATGAGGTTGACTCACACGCTATTGGAAAGAAGAAAGAAGGGGAGGCTCCAGTAGCACCAACCGAGTAATTAGGAACACGAGTTATGAAAGGAGTGTCAGAGTGTATATTTGAGTAAATACAAAAACAGAATAATAAAAACAACCACCCATTACAGATTATCTCTGTTTTGGGTGGTCGCCTATAAACTTTCTATGTATGCGCTTGTAAGAGAAACTTCCAAATACCCTCTTTGAATCTTTCACGATCCATGACTTTGTCTGGACTGAATTCGTCAGGTAGTGTAAAAGTTCCTAAAGAGTTGATGGTTGCCAGATGCTCAAGCAAACCAGCATTCTCAGTCATTGCCAGCCTTCGATCTATTTGATCCTTCCGTAGGGGATAAAGAAGGACGCAAATCCTGATTTCTTCATCAGTTAAACCAACAGGAATTCTTAGGGGACTAAAGAACATGTGAAGCGCTTGCCAATCTGTCCCTGCAAGAGTAGGACTATTTTGATAGTCCTGTAAGACTGCATCTTGATCATGACCCAGTGGATTTTCGTCGAACATAAAATTTCCTTTCTAAGACAAATATCAGGCATTAGAAGGATAAAGTCAAATAAATCTTGAATTCTTCCTATTTTCCTAAACTTATGTTATAATAATAATTACATATCAGACAATCGCTGTATACGTAAGTATATAGAGGAAAGTCCGAGCACTAGCTTTGAGCAATCAAAGTTAGCAGAGTAGCGGGTAACGCCCGTCCACCGTGAGGTGCGAGGTGAGAACAGTGACGAATCCCTTTAGTGGGAGTGAAACGGCAAAATCCTTACTTTAGTGCAAGGCCGTGCCTATCGAAAGATAGGAGTGCCGCTTGAGGTTTACTGTAAAGTAAATCCCAGATAAATGATTGTCGTCTATAATCAAAAGAATATAGATACAGAACTCGGCTTATCGATATGTTAAATCAAAAAACTTCCTTAACGGGAAGTTTTTTGTTGTGCTATAATAGCAAAATTAATATTATATATGAAAAGATTTCTGGAAATGATAGGTAAGGAGATTGGCGGACTTCATGAAGCAGCATATCTACTTGCATTCTTTGCATTCCTATCACAAATCATAGCTCTAGTACGAGACAAGCTACTTGCATATAGCTTCGGAGCAGGACATACGCTAGACATTTACTATGCATCATTTAGAATACCGGATCTAATATTTGTATCTATAGCATCAATGGTATCAGCATCAGTTCTAGTGCCTTTTTTTATCGATCGATTTAATAACGATAGTGATAAAGGAAAGAGATTTATAGATAGCATATTCTCAGCATTCTTTATCTCAATAATTGTTATAAGTGTAATAACATATTTCTTCATACCTCAACTAATCAACCTGCTATTACCAGGATTCCAGAATGACCCATCACTACCACAATTAATACTAGCTTCTCGTATACTACTACTCTCACCAATATTTCTTGGTATATCTAACTTCCTTTCTTCTATCACACAGATGCATAAGAGATTCCTTGTATATGCTCTAAGTCCAATACTATATAACTTTGGAATAGTGGTAGGTATAGTATTTCTAAACCCAATAATTGGATTTAATGGACTAATCTGGGGAGTAGTTATCGGTGCATTCCTACATATGATGGTTCAAGTACCATTCATATTCCATAAAGAGAGTTTTCCTCAATTTAGTTTCAATATTCACTGGAGTGATATCAGTAGAGTTATATTCATCTCTCTTCCTAGAACAATTACGCTATCATCAAACCAACTAGCATCATTCTTCTTGATATCCCTAGCTTCATTTATGAGTGGTGGATCTATATCAGTATTTAGTTTGGCACTAAACCTACAATCTGTACCACTTACTATCGTTGGAGTTAGTTATTCATCAGCTATATTTCCAACCCTATCGAAATACTTTGTAGAGAAGAACAGAAAAGAATTTCTAAAGCAGATGATTGATTCAGCAAGACATATAGTATTTTGGTCTATCCCTATCACTGTACTCTTCATTGTTCTTAGAGCACAGATTGTAAGAACAATATACGGAGCAGGACAGTTTGATTGGGCAGATACAAGACTTACAGCAGCTACACTTGCTATATTCATTATCTCTGTAGTCGGTCAGAGTCTTGTCCTGCTGTTCGTTAGAGCATATTACGCAGAGGGAAGAACAAGTAAGCCACTAATATTAAATATTGTTTCAGGAGTACTGATCGTAGTTCTTGGATATGCATTTACCAAGCTGTTCTTTGCATTCCCAATGTTTAGATTCTTCATCGAAGACCTATTCAAAGTTTCAGGTCAGACTGGTACAAGTGTACTAGTACTACCACTTGCATATACTATCGGAGTATTCTTCAATACATATCTACATTGGCATATGTTTGAGAGAGACTATCCAGGATTCTCAAGACCGGTTATAGCAACTCTGTTCCAGAGCTTTGCAGCTTCAGTAATCATGGGATATGCAACATTCGTATCACTTAGAGTATTCAATACATTCTTTCCACTTACAAAGGCAGTAAACGTATTTCTACAAGGATTCTGTGCTGGAATATTCGGAATTGTAATTGGAATATTGATACTAGCAATATTGCGAAACGTAGAGATACAGGAAGTGTGGGCTACACTACATCGTAAATTCTGGAAGTCTAATGTAGTTGTTCCGGATCAGGAGAGTTTGTAGAAAAGCTAAATCTCGACCAATTGATCGAGTGATCTCAAAGCACGTAGTCACTAACACTTTAAGAATGGAGTATAATATGGTAGAGTCAATTATCATATGAATCCAGACAAAATACGTAACTTTTCGATTATAGCGCACATAGACCACGGTA